>NZ_SJPQ01000005.1 GCF_007859945.1 Pseudobythopirellula maris
GTCCCTGAGCCAAGTTCGTTGCTGATGGGGGCTTTGGCAGCCGTTGGGCTGATGAAGCGGAGGTGAGGTTAGGCTGCGTTTCTTAGCGAAGGGCCCTTGGTGCTCTAGCCCTCTTGCGCTTCACATTATCGCCACGTAGAGTCGCGTTGCGAAACCGATGAGGTGTCTCTGCGAAAAAGACTTGTCGTGCAATTAGGCAGGTTTCTAATCCGCCGAGGGTGCCTCACCCGCGGCGCCCAAGCTTGAGGCATTTCAGACGGAGGTCCTCAAGACCTCCGTCGCGCACGGTGCTGCTCAGCGCGTCGCAGGAGACAACCTCGCCGATACGCCCGTGGCTGTGGGTCGGCTGGCTAGCCCCCAGAAAGCGCAGGCCCCCTCTCCCCGCGGGGTCCTTCCGCATCGACCGCCGCAGGGGCTCTCATCCCGATCGGGGGGGGAGAGGCAGTCCGTCAGGCGGTGTTGTGCCCGCGCATTTTTGCCCACCGCCCCTCACGGCGCCCACACCGGGTGGCCGAGCGTGCGGCCGCACTGGGCGCAGTCGCGGCGCACGGAGCGGCCGTCGTGGATCGGCGTGTCGCGGTAGGACCGCGAGCCGCAGCGCTCGCATTCTGTCGCGTCCGTGGGCGCCGCGCCGTTCGTCGCGCGCTCCGCCGGCGTGTCAGCGTCTGCGGATTCAGCCAGGTCGCGGGGTTCGTGCGAATCTGTTGACGCTGACGCCGCCGACAGCCGCAGCACACGCCGGGCGTTGGTCGCGGTGCGCTCGACGCGCCACTCGCCCAAGCCCTCCTCGGCCAGGGCCGTCAGGGCGCCCTCGGCGGCGCCGGGCGTGCGGAGCCAGCGGCAGCCGGCTTGCACGTCGCGCGGCGCGGCCTCGCCGCCGCGGCGTTCGATCCACTCGACCAGCCGCCGCGTCTCGCGGTCGCCGGCGCTCTCGCCGCGGAGCGAGTAGACCCGCGACGCCTCGTGGGCGAACCACTCCACGAGCGTGATCGCGCGATCGACGCTGTCGCCGTCGATCTCGGCCGGGCCGGCGCCCTCGTGCGTGTCGCTCTCGGCCGCGTCCCCCTCGGCCGCCCAGCGGGCCAGGCGCAGCACCAGCGCCAGCCGGCCGACATAAGCCGGCAGCTTCGACAGCGCCGCCCTGAGGGCGCCGTCGGCCCCCTCGACACGCGGGGCGTGTGTCTCGTCGTGCCACGCGCGGAAACGCCGCCGCGCTCCGCCCGTGAGCGGCAGGTCGACCGGCGCGGGGTCGCCCTCGGCGTCGACGCCCATCGGCAAGGCGTAGAGCCGATCGAACAGGCCGGCCACGCGCTCCGACAGCTCGTGCGGCGTCGACGCGTCGCTCCAGCGGCGCGAACGCTCCGGCGGGCGGGCGAACAGGAACCGCGCCGGCAGGCCGGCCGCCACGTCGTCGTCGCCCAGCGAGCGGAACAGCACGTCGGGCTGCACCCCGCCGTAGATCGACACGTGCGGCCGGCGCACGTAGCAGCTCGTGGCCTGCTTGCGGTCGTCGCTCAGGTGCTCGGCCGACCACACGCTCAGGTACTTGGCCCGCTCCGCCGCGCCCTTGCCGTCGCTGTAGCGGCCGAAGCCGCCGAACAGGCCCGACAGCTCGTCGCGCACCACGAGCACGCCGCGCGGGTTGTCGACCAGCACGGCCAGCAGCTGCTCGGGCGTCACGTCTTGCAGGTGGTAGCGCACCAGCGGCGGGCGCTCGGGCCTGGCGCCCCGATCGGTGGTCTTGTTGCGGCGACGCTCGGCGTCGTGCCGCTCGCAATCCTCCCGGTGCTCGGCCAGCAGGCGTTCGTTCTCACGCACGGCGCGGGCGTCGCGGTCGCGCACCACGCGGAGCACCGGCGCCGCGGCGGGCGTCTTGCCGCTGCCGCTCGGCGCGACGAGCGCGCACCACAAGATCGACGGCTCGCACCAGTCGGGTTTGATCGCCACGCGGCGCGACGCCCCGATCGCCCCCGCCAGCGCCGCCAAGAGCGGCAGCGCGACCATCGACGGGTCGACCACCTGGCTGCGGGCGGTCGCGTCGACGAACTCGGCGAGCACGCCGCCGAGCGACTCGACCGGCAGCGGCCGCCAGGCGGGGGCGGACGGCTTGCGCGGGCCCTCGGCGTAGCGGGCCACGCTGCGGGCGATCGCCGCGACCTCCTGCTCATCGAGTGGCGGCCGGCAGCGCCGGGCGTTCTCCGCCACGAGCGCCGCCAGCAGCGCCGGCTCGCCGAGCCCCGCCCTGCGCAGCGAACCGGCCAGGCTGGCGAGCGCCGCGTTGCGCTGGCCCTCGGCCACGGGCGCGTTCGCGTCGCTGACACCGCCGGCCGATGGCTTGGCCGCAGCGTTGACGCCGGGCGTGGCCGTTGTCTTGGGGCGCGCCGTGAGCCGCTCCACCAGCCACCGCGGCGGCTCGGGCAACGCGCCGACGGCGACCGGCCCGCGTCCCTCGACCCAGCGGTACGGCTTGCCCGCCACGGCCGACGGCGCCGCCACCACGTAGCCGCCGGCCGCACGGGTGTCGACCATCTCGGCCAGCTTGCCCGCCGTGTTGCGCAGCCCCACGCCCGCGGGCGCCCGGAGCCACACGTGCCATCCGCCGCGCGGCGTGCGGACGGCCGGCGCGTCGCCCAGCAGCAGCTCGGCGCCCCCCTCGGTCGTCAGCCAGGGGTTGGTGGGTCCGTCGACGTCGACCACCAGCAGCCCCTCGGTCGCCACGCCGATGTTGTACGCCACCCCCTGCGACCACCACGCGGCGATCTGCTTCTCGTCGGTCGTCGCCTCGTGGAACCCACGCGCCACGGCCGGCGCCTTGCCGCCCGGCTTGCACGGGAACACCCGGTAGCCGAGCGACGCGTAGCGCAGCGCCGACTCGCGCAGCGTCTCGACACTCAGCGCAGAAAGGGTCGTGGTGCTCATGACGCCACCCCCTCGCCCGCGGGCGACTCCGCAGGCGCCATCGAATCGAGCCGAACCCCGTGCCGCCTCCGCAGCTCCTCAAGAGCGCGGCCCTCGGCCTCGTGGTCGTGGCGTCGGCGGGCTCCGATCAGCTCGGCCACCAGCCGCCCGACGGGCGTCGTGGCGATGCGGGTAGATTCGTTGGCCCCGTCCGGCCAATTCTCCGCTTTGGCGCCCTCGGCGCCGCGTGGTACGATCATCTGTGACTAGCCTCGCTCGGCGAGAAACGCGCCCGGCCCGCCATTTGGCGGTCGGGCGTTTTTTGTTGGAAAGCCGAGTCTGGAACGCACGGGAGTTGAACCCGTCGGGCATGGGTGACTAGCCTCGCCCGGCCACCGGGACGCGCCCCGTATGACTCGGCACGGAGTCTCGGGTCAGAACGCGTCTCGGTCAGATGCCGTCGCGGGCCAGCTCATCCTCGGCCCGCCGGATGGCCGACTCACGCCGCGGCGCCGTGGCCGTGGCGTCCGTCGCCCCGGGCGCGGCGGCCGCCGTGGTGGCGTCGCGGAAGTCGCGCAGCCAGCGGTGCGTCGTGAAACGCCGCCCGCCGACCACACAGGTTCGCAGCCGCACGCCCCGCACGCCGCGCAGCCGCCAGCGGTGCAGCGTGCTCAGGTGGGGCCGCCCCGGCAGCTCGGCCGCGGCCTGGGCCAGGGTGAGATAGCGGCAGCCATCGGGCTCGCCGCCGGCGGGAGAAAGGGTCGCGCTCATCGGTTCCTCGCAGCTCGGTGTGAAACGGAGTGTTTCTTGCTGCGAGTGATTGAACCAGAACACCTGGCCCAGTTTCGCCGGCTAGCTATTGGCCGGCGGTGGTGCTAAGCGTCGGGACTTAGCGGCTCGCAGCTTCAATCACGAGTGATTGATTGGTGCGAGTTTAGGGCTCGGAAGAGGCGCGTGGCGCAAACGCTAAGCGTTTGCAATAAGTATTCAAACGCTAAGCGTTTGCATCGGCGGCGGTCACCGTCTTGCGGGCGATCCATGACGCTGAGGGCAGATTGTCGATCTTGCGGGCGATTCCCGGAAACGTGCCCTCGACTAGCTGCCGAAGGATCAGCGTGGCGGCGTGCTTATCACCGCCGTGGGGATTCTCTTTGACGAGGCGTTTACGCTCAGCGACGACGAGGCGCCATTCGTCGTCAGAGAGCTTTGCGGTGTTCTTGCCGCCTTTTGGGCGGCCATTGATGAGAGCCCTGCCTGAAAAGCGCCGCTTCTCGATATAGGTCGAGCCGGAGCCGTTCAACTATGCGTCCGAGCCAGATAGCTGCGCTTGTGAGAGCAGGGGCTTCACGAAGCCGGGCTATCAGTTGCAATGCATGCCACGCATCGTTCTGACGTTGTTGCTCGTGCAACTCATCAAGATCGATCTCTTCAATAGGATCGTCCGGTATGATTGGCCCAATGCTGGACCAGAAGTTGTGAACGTACCATGCCGGCCCATCACCAAAATCAATGAAGACCCCTTGTTGTAGATTGCCCGGCCTATCGCCAGCAGCGAGCCGCTTGGCTACAGGTTTAGCTATTGGGATTATCTCGGCTTGATACCGATCAAGCTCTTCGCCGAATGTCTCATGGACCTCTTCGTGAATGATTTGCGAATCATCCCATGATTCGGGGAATAGCTCATGGCTACCAATTAAGTGCCGCCGCAAACCGGAATCGACCCATCCCTGGGTATCAATATCTTGATAGGTAATCCCACGGCGATTCTTGCTTGCCACTGCAACCCTCCACACCAGGCGGCCAGCCGACCACCGCGGGGGTTGCGCACGACGGCCGGCCGACTCTTGCGGGGGATCAACCCGCGACCCGGCTCGAACAAATGATTCAGAAAAAGCGCGCCGCCCCGCGCGCCGCCACGCCACAATCTAACCGATCGCCCGCGCCACCTCGAACCCTTTGGCCGTGTCGCGCTGGCCGTGTGTCAACGCGTCAGCGGATTCGCCCCGATCGCGGGACGCACGGGAATCGGCTGACGCGGCAGGAGCCAACAGCCGAAAACGTAGCGGCGTGGCTCCAGCGGTAGCTGGGTAGAGAGGGGTAAGACGCGGCACGGCAAGGTCTCCTCAGCGAGCCAAAACGGTAGACACCGTTTTGCGCTCCAGGGAAACGCCGCGCCGCCGACCGCCAACAAAAGCGATTGTTTCGGCGGGGTTTAGAGAAAGTCGGGCTGACAGGATTTGAACCTGCGACCTCTGCGTCCCGAACGCAGCGCTCTACCAAGCTGAGCCACAGCCCGTTACTCGAAGCTCCCCAAGGTACCAAAGCACTCCGGCGCCAACAAGGCGGACTCGCCGCCGGGTGGAGGGGCTCGGGCGGCGGGCCGTTTTGCGGCCCGGGGAGCATTCCGGGGTCTTGGAATGCGGTGTACATTGGGGGTTTGGAATACCGGCCGTGGCGGCGGCTGCTTCTCTTCCTCCCCCCAAACTCCCCCAGAAAAACGCTCCCGAGCGGCGGGCCCCACGGCGGCGCCACGCCGGGTTCGAATCATCTTGTACGCCTTTCTGACCATCCTGACCGGCCCGCGTGCGGGGGCCCACTTCTCGCTCGTGGGCGAGTCGGAAAACCTGCTGGGGCGCGGCAGCGATTGCCAGGTGACGGTCGCCGACCCGCTCTCGTCGCGTGTCCACGCCCGGTTGGTCCACGAGGGGGGCCAGTGGCTGATCCGCGACAACGCCAGCCGCAACGGCACCTACGTCAACGGGCAGAAAGCGCTCGAGGCGGCGCTCGAGGACGGGCACAAGATCCGCATCGGGTCGACCGAGTTCGAGTTCCACGAGTCGGAGGAGCCCCCCACGGCCGAGGGCGACGACCCGCAACTGACGCAGACGCTGGTGCAAGAGGCGGCGGTGCTCGAGGGGGGCATCCAAGAGTCGTCGCTCGACGGCATGCCGAACGCCGAGCAGGTCAAGGAGCTGATGCTGCTCTACCAGCTGAGCATCCGGCTGCTGGGTTGCCACGAGCCGGAGCGGGTGGTGCAGATCGCCCTGGAGCTGCTGCGCGACCGCACCGGGTCGGCGGTCGTCGGCTTCCTGTGGGTGACGGACGACGGCAAGCTGCGGCTGAAACGCGTGCTGCCGCCCGACGCGGCCGGGCGGGTGGTGCTCAACGAGTCGCTCACCGAGCTGGTGAGCCGGCAGGGGCACGCCGTGTGGGTGGCCAACCAAGAATCGCGTGAGGACGACAAGGACCCGTCGGCGAGCGACAGCGACATCGGCCGCTTCGCCGACGCCATCTGCGCGCCGCTGGTGGGCAAGACGGCCGACGGCGTGCGCGAGACGCACGGCGCGTTGCACGCCTATCTTGAGGACCGCCGGTTCCACCAGTCGGACTTCGATTTCGCGATCTCCGTGGCCAACATCTTGGAGATCGCCCTGGCGCGGGCGCTGGAGCAGTCGAGCCTGCAAACCAGCTTCGAGCGGCTGGTGCAGTTCTCGCCCGGCTACGACGACCTGATCGGCGAGAGCGAGCCGATGCTCGCGCTGAAGGCCAAGCTGCCGCGGGTGGCGAAGGCGTCGGGCTGCGTGCTGGTGCGTGGCGAGAGCGGCTCGGGCAAGGAGGTCGTGGCGCGGGCGATCCAGCGCGCGGGGCCACGCGCCGAGCGGCCGCTGGTGGCGGTCAACTGCGCGGCGATCCCGCCCGACCTGATGGACAGCCAGCTGTTTGGGCACAAAGCGGGTTCGTTCACCGGCGCCGACCGCGACCACACCGGCTACTTCCAGCAGGCCGACCTGGGGACGCTGTTCCTCGACGAGGTGGGCGAGCTCTCCCTGGAGGGCCAGGCCAAGCTGCTGCGCGTGTTGGAGGGGCACCCGTTCTTGCCCGTGGGGGCGACCGAGCCGGTGAGCGTGGACGTCCGGGTGATCGCCGCGACGAACCAAGACTTGCAGACCTACGTGCGCGAAAAGCGGTTCCGCGAGGATCTGTACTACCGCCTCAGCGTGTTCGAGCTGCAGCTGCCCCCGCTCAGGGAGCGCGGCGACGACATCGACCGATTGGTCGACTTCTTCTTCGAGCATTACCGGGCGCAGCACGGCCGGCCGGGCATCAAGCTCGGCAAGGCGGCTCGCACGCAGCTGCGCGCCTACCGCTGGCCGGGCAACGTGCGGCAGCTGCGCAACGTGATCGACAGCGCGGTGGTGATGGCCGACGGCGCCGAGATCCTGCCGGCCGACCTGGCGCTGCGCGACGCGGGCGCCGAGGATTTCGACACGCTCGAGATCGAGCAGTGGGAGCAGAAGCTCATCCGCCGCGCGCTCGACCAGACCGGCGGCTCGGTGCCCGAGGCGGCCAAGCTGCTGGGCATCGGCCGGGCGACACTCTACCGTAAGATCGAGCAGCACAAGATCGAACGCTGAAGGCTGAGGTGAGAAGGCGGGGGTCAGAGGTCAGGGAAGAACAGCCGCCGCCGACCCGCGGTCGGCGGAGAGAGAACACGAGTTATGCGAGCCACGGCCCACGACGAACGCCGCGCCCTGAGGGGCCTGGAGCGCGAAGCGCTCGAGGACCTGCAGCTGCGCAAGCTGAATCTGCTGCTCGACGCGGCGTTGCCGCTCAACGCGTTCTACCGGCAGAAGCTCGCCTCGTCGCCCCAGCGGCTCGGCAGCTTGGCCGCGCTCCGAGACCTGCCCACGACCAACAAGGACGAGCTGCTCGACGCCGCGGCCGACGGCACGTTCTACACCTACGCGAAGAGCGAGTACGTTCGCTACCACCAAACCTCGGGCACCCGCGGGCGGCCGATGGCCGTGTGCGACACGGCCCAAGACTGGTTGTGGTGGACCGACGTGTGGCAGCACGTGCTGGACGCCGCCGCCGTGACGAGCCAAGACCGGGCGTTCCTGGCGTTCTCGTTCGGGCCGTTCGTCGGCTTCTGGAGCGCGTTCGACGCGCTGGTCCGCCGCGGCGTGCTGGCCGTGCCGGGCGGCGGCCTGAGCACCGCCGCGCGGGTCGAGATGATCGAGCGCAGCGGCGCCACGGTGCTGTTCTGCACGCCGACCTACGCCATGCACTTGGCCGAGTCGGCCGCGGCGATCGGCGCCGACGTCGGCGAGCTGCCGATCGAGAAGGTGATCGTGGCCGGCGAACCGGGCGGCAGCCTGCCGGCGGTGCGCGGCCGGATCGAGGCGGCGTGGCGGGCGCGGGTGACCGACCACAGCGGCGCCACGGAGGTCGGCCCGTGGGGCTTCGGCGACGCCACCGGGCAGGGCCTTCACATCGTCGAGAGCGAGTTCATCGCCGAGTTCGTGTCGGTCGACACCGGCCGGCGGGCGAAGGAAGGCGAGCTCTCTCACCTGCTCCTCACCGGGCTCGGCCGCTACGGCTGCCCGGTGATCCGCTACCGCACGGGCGACCTGGTGCGGCCGCAATGGGGCCACGACCGCGACTGCCGCTTCGTTTACCTCGACGGCGGCGTGCTCGGCCGGGCGGACGACATGGTTGTGGTCCGCGGCGTGAACGTCTACCCCACGTCGATCGAGCAGATCCTGCGGGCGTTCCCCGAGGTGGTCGAGTACCGCATCACCGCCCGCCGCCGCGGCGAGATGGACGAGCTGGTCATCGAGGTCGAGGACCACCTGCAGCAACCGACGCGCATCGCCGAAGAGCTGCGGCTGCGGCTCGGGCTGAAGGTGGCGGTGCGGCTGGCGGCGGCGATGAGCTTGCCACGCAGCGAGGGGAAGGGGAAGCGGTTCGTCGACAAACGGGGCGAGACTTGATCCACCCCAGCCTTCCCCCGAAGGGGGAGGGAGCACGGACGGGTGGGAGCACAATCGGGATGCTGTACGATTGCAAATTGAAAAATTTCAAATTTGCAGTTTTCAATTTGCAATCAGATACGAAAGCCGATGCTGCTTCCCACCACGATCGAACGCTTAGCCGAAAACCGCCTGCGGATCGAGTGGTCCGACGGCCAGTCGCGCGACTACACGGCGGCCGAGCTGCGTGCCGAGTGCCCCTGCGCCAGTTGCAAGGAGAAGCACGGCCCGAAGCCTGCTCCCGACCCGATGCAGCTCACGGTGCTCTCGGCGGACGAGGCGCGGCCGTTGACGATCGTCGGCATGCGGCCGGTCGGTTCGTACGCCTACCACGTCGACTTCAGCGACGGCCACAGCACGGGGCTCTACACGTTTGAGAAGTTGCACGAGCTGGGCGAAGCGGTTGGCTGAGCCGGCCGATCACTCGGCGGGCGCTTCGTCCGTCGGAGCTTCGGTCGTCGGCTCCTGGGCCGCGTCCTGTTCGGCGGGGGCGCCTTGGCTGACTGCCGTGTCGGCCGGCTCGTCGGCAGGCTCGTCGGCTGGCTCGTCGGCCGCCTCATCCGCCGGGGCTTCTTCCTCGGCGGCGGGCGCCGCGCCATCGCCGAGGTTGGGCAGTCCCGGGATCGCCGCGCCGGGCATGGTGAACGACGCCTCGGCTTGTCCGGTCTCCGCGTCTTCGGGCGTCTTCTTCGTGATCACGTCGTCCAGGCCGAGGCGGATTTTCTGGAACACGTCGTTCGCGATCACGTAGTACCAGTCGCCGAACCGGTCGTTGAGCGCCTCGACGCGAGCGCGGCCGGCGGCCAGCTTGTTGTCGTACTCTTGCTGGCGGCGGGCGTTGCGCTTCTCGGCCTCGCGGCGGGCGACCAACGCGGGGTCTTCCTCCTGAGATGCTTCCTCTCCGGTCGCTTCTTCCGAAGCAGCTTCGTCGGCAGGGTCGTCGTCGGCAGAGTCGCCATCAGCAGAGTCGTCATCAGCAGAGTCGCCATCAGCAGAGCCGTCTTCGTCCGAGGCCTCTTCGCCATTGCCCTCGGAGGTCTCATCGGATTCCCCGGCGGCGGGCGCCTCGGGCAGCTCCTCGAGTTCCGGCTTGGTGACCAAGTCTTCGTTGAAGCGGGCCATCACGAACAGGTAGCGGTTCACGCTATCCTCGGCCGCCTCGCCGTCGTCGCCCTCGGGGGCCGACTCGCCGCCGGAGGCCGAGAGTTGCAGGTTGCCGAACCGCAGCACGTACTCCACGCCGTCCTTGAGTGTGAGCACGGCCTGGCCCTCGCTCGAGAGGATCTCGGCCCCGCCGTCGTCACTCGGCACGGGGGCGTAGCCGTGCGTCATGAGATTGAGGACCGACTCCTGCTTTTCGAGGAAGTCGGCGCCCGCCTTGAGCGTGGCGCTGAGGCCCTCGGGCTTCTTCTCGACGTCGACGATCTTCAGGTCGTCCAGGGCGGTCTTGAGCTCGTCGAGCTTCTCGTCGTTGAGCCGCTCGTCGGCGGCCAGCTCGAAGGGCTCGTACTCGCGGCTCTCGGGGTTGAACCGCTCGAGGCTCACGGCGCTCCACGCGCTCTCGCCGTCGTCGTACGCCAGCACCGCCTTGCCGCGGCGGTCCCAGTCGATGCTCGGCTGCATGCCCTGCATGACCAGCTCGGCGGTGTAGTCGTCGAGCGCCACTTCGCCGAGGTCGAACGGGTTGAGCTTCAGCAGGTCGTCTTCGATCCAGTCCTCGAACGTCGTGGAGAGACGCTCCGGGTCGATCTCGACGATGTAAACCACGTCTTGGTTGGCGCTGCGCACGTAGCGCTGGCCGGGGGCGTCTTTCACTTCGGAGCCGATGATCAGGTCGACCAGCTCGTCGCCGTTGTCCTTGGCGAGCACCACCCGGGCGCCGACGCCCTGTTGGCCGATCTCGATGTTCGAGAGCGGGTCGACCACGCCCAGGCTGGCGTGGTCGGCGGCGCTGCTGCTGGCGACGCGCAAGATCTCGCGGTCCATCACCTCGGAGGTCGCCTCGGCCATCTGCCGCTCGGCGTCGGACGGGTAACCCCCCTTGGACGGGATGACCCACACGCCGTCTTGTTGGGCGACCTCGAACTCGCGGAGCGTGGCGGTCTCGGCGTCGAAGCGGGTGATCGTGAGCGACTTGGCCTCCTCGGGCAGGAACGCCCGGGTGAGCGGCTTGCCGATCAGGGCGTCGACGTTGTAGTCGGCCGACTGCGGCCTGGTGACGAAGGCGAGCAGCACCGCCGCCAACGCGGCGGCGACGAAGGTGAGCGTTTTGGTGGTCTCGGTCATCTTTGGTCTTCGATCAGTTTGTCTGAATACGATTCGAAGCTGGTTGGCGAGCCGCAAGCCCTCCTGCGGCGGGCTTGCGGCTCGCCTTGTTGCGTTGGGTCTAGGTCGTTGTTTCTGCTTTGGCGAACCTCAGCCGGGTGTTCGCCACGCCCTCACGCTCGCTCTCGCGGCGGTGGAAGTAGACCAGCAGCGCGAGCAAGATCGGCAGGATCGGCGGGAGCACCACGGCGGCGAATTTGTAGAAGTCTTGCACGCCGCGGATCTGGGCCGACAAGGCGCGTTCGCTCTCGCGGACCTGGCGGTCGCGTTGCTTCTCGAGCTCGGCCACCTTCACGTCGCGCACGCGTCCCAGGCGGATGCGGGCTTGCTCGATCATCTGCCGCCGGGCCACGGGGTTCAGGTCGGTGCGGCTCTCGATCTGAGCGATCTTGTCGGTGAACTCCTTCTGGGCGGCGCTGATCTGCACGGTGGCCTGCTCGACAAACTTCTCGCGTTCCTTGAGGGCCTCGTCGCGGTACTCGAGCGTGGCGTCTTCGATCTTGGCGAGGATGCGGTGCGAGTGCTCGCGTTTGCGGACCTCGAGGAAGCGGTCGTCGCCCGCCAGCGAGTCGAGCGTGTTGAGCACGAGCGCCACGTTCTGGAAGTTCCACTCCACCAGCGCGTCGTCGTCCGTGCCGATCTCGCGGATCGCGAAGAAGGCGTCGGCCAGGCAGTCGATGTCGGTCACCACAACAACGTTCAGCTCGGCCACCTCCTCGGCGGGGGCGTCGGCGGCGTCCGCCTTGTCTTCTTCGCCTTCGGCCACGTTGTCGAGCGTCTCGAGCGACAGCTCCTCGGCGCTCTTCGGCTTGCCCTCGATGCGGGCCGCGACGATGTAGTTCTGCCCCGTGCGAACCTGCCGCAGGATGGCGCCGCCCGATCGCGAGGCGAGCTGCAGGTCGTCGACCGTGATCGTGCCGGTCTGGTTGCCGGTCACGGCGAGCGGGGTGAACTCGGTCGGAGCCCCGTCCTTGTGGGTGATCGAGCCGGCGATCAGCAGCAGGGTCTCACGCAGCCCGGAGACGATCGGGTCGTCGGGGCTGAACGGGTTGATCGCGCCGTTGCCCTCGCCGATGAAGATCCACTGCGCGTCGACGAACGACCCGGCCCCCGGGTAGGGGTTGTACTGCTGCCAGATGAGCTCGTCGCCGCGCATCCGCACGCCGAGCAGGTTCCAGAGCTGCTGGATGTCGCCCTTCGGCTCGGGGGGCCCGCCGCCGCCGAACATGCCCATCATGCCGCCGCCGGCGGGCGGGTTCGGCTGGGCCGTGCCGACCACGTTGGGCCAGAAGTTGGGCAGCGGGAACGGGTCTTCGAACACCGCGGTCGGCTGGCCGTTGCGAACGGCCTCGACAAAGTGGTCCATCTCCTCCGGACGCAGCGACGAGGGCTGCACGGCGAGCAACACGTCGAACTTCTCGGTGATCGGCGTCGAGGGGTCGACCTCGACCACGTCGTACTGCTTCTTGAGCTCGCGGATCAGCTGGGTCTCGGGCGTGGAGCCTTGCATCGAGAAGCCGCCGTTGAGGTTCACCTTCGTCTTCAGCACGCCCACACGCTTGCGCTCCTGCTGGGCCACGGTGGTGATCGACCTGACGAGCTCGTACTCGATCGGGATCCCCTTATCGAGGAACGGGATCACGACCTTGTCCAATCCGCTGGAGAAAGCGGCGCCGAGGAAGATCTCTTCCTGGCTGCGGCCGCCGCGGCTCTTGGTGCTCACCTCACGCGGCTCGATGCCGTAGGTCCGCTCGGCGAGCGAGGCCTCTTCGCTGAAGTTCTCGACCTCGTGCTTGGAGACCTGGATCTTGCCGCCCGAGATCGAGGAGAGCTCCGAGAGCGTGGCGAGCAGGTCGCGTTTCTGTGCGGCGTACTCGGCCGGCACGCTGGGGCTCACGTAAACGTCGACCCGGATCGGGCTGACGTCCTCGTCGTTCCCCAGGTCGCGGACAAGTTGCACGGTGCGGTCGGAGAGCGAGTTGAGCTGCTCAACGGTGAGGTCTTGGCGCCACAGGTCGTGGGTCGAGAGCACGGTGTTGAGCGCCGCCACGACAACCAGCATGCAGAGGGTGCGGGCCAGGAAGTGGCCCCCCTTCGCCTCGCCGTCCTCGCCGCCGGCCCAGTGCCGCTTGCCGATCAGCACCACGCTCACGTAGAGCATCACCACGACGATGCTGAGGAAGTAGCTCACCGAGCTGAGGCTGATCACGCCGCGCTCGAAGTCGGCGAACTGCTCGACCACGCTCCACTGGCGGATGGTTTGGGCCACGGCCGGATTGCGGACCACCAGGTCGGCCACGCCGAACAACGCGAGCGGCGAGTTGAGCAGCACGCCGAGGATGAAGCCGACCGTGAGGTTGCTGGTGAGGAACGACGCGACCATGCCGATCGACAGCATCGCGAGGCCGACGAACCAGTAGCCGATGTAGGAGCCGACAAAGAGCCCCGCGTCGGGCGTGCCCAATCCCCAACTGAAGACCAGGAAGATCGAGAACATCGAGAACAGCAGCGCCACGCTGTAGATCGCCACGCCGGCCAGGTACTTGCCGACCACCACGTCGAGGTCGTCGGCCGGCAGGGTGAGCAGCAGCTCGTCCGTCCCCTGGCGCCGCTCCTCGGCCCAGGTGCTCATCGTGATCGCCGGGATGTAGACCAGCAGGATGAACGGCATCCAGCGGCTCAGCTGGTCGAGGTTCGCCAGGTTGTTGCCGAAGAACTCGGGCGGCCAGAACGCCGCCAGCGAGCTGAGCATGACGAACACGCAGATAAACACGTACCCGGTCGGGTTCGAGAAATAGCTGACGAAGTCGCGTTTGAAGATCGCTTTCAAAACCGTGAGGTTCATGGGCGGGAACTTCCGTTTCTCGGTCGGGGGGGCTCGGCGGAGAGGGGGGGCGCCGCTCGCGGGGCGTCCGCCTGCCTCGGCCGGAGGGGAGGGGATAAGTGCTGTTAAGTCGCGAGCGGAGTCATCAGCCCTTGCTCGCGCCGGTGAGTTCGTGGAAACGCTCGTCGAGCGAGTCGACCCCTTCGGCCAGTTGGGCCGGGGTCCCGTCGAACGCCACGCGTCCCTCGTTGATGAAGATCACGCGGTTGCACATCGCTTCGACCTCTTGAAGGATGTGGGTGCTCAGCAGCACGGTCTTCGTGGCGCCCAGCTCGCGGATGAGTTTTCTCACCTCGCGGATCTGATTCGGGTCGAGGCCGGCCGTGGGCTCGTCGAGGATCAGCACGTCCGGCTCGTGCAGCAGCACCTGGGCCATGCCGACCCGCTGGCGGTAACCCTTCGACAATTTGCCGATCGGCTTTCCGATGACGGATTCGAGGCGGCATTGGCTCACGACCGCGTCGATGCGGTCCCTGAGCTTCTGGCCGGTGATGCGCCGAGCCTCGCCAAAGAACTTCAGCAGCGAGCGGGGCGTCATGTCCGGGTAAAGCGGGCCGTTCTCGGGCAAGTAGCCGAGGCGTTTGGAGCCCTCGATGCGGTCGGTCGCCATGTTGAAGCCGGCCACACGAGACACCCCGGTCGAGGGCGCCAGGTAGCCGGTGAGCAGCTTCATCGTGGTGCTCTTGCCGGCCCCGTTCGGGCCGAGGAACGCCGCCACCTCGCCGCGCCGCACCTGGAAGGAGACGTCACGCGTGGCGGCGAAATCGCCGTAGAACTTCGACAGGCCGTCCGCCTCGATCATCGACTCGGCTGGGTCGCTGAGGGGAACGAAATTGTCTTGGGCCGCGGTGGCCATCTGGACTGCTCCGAGCGAATCAGGGGGAAAACTTGGGGGGACGATTCGGGGTCTTATCTCGCCGCACCGCAACGACTTGCGGGCCTTCGGCCCAGGGAGTCGTTGCAACTGGGAAGGTAACCGCTTGGCCCGCCGCACGCCATCCCTGCCCGAGGGGCGGGGGGAATGCACGGGCGCGGGCCGTACGCCCGCACAACGCGCGTACGCGTGCGCGGAGCAAATAGTTCGCCCGGCTTTCAAAAAAGCCCCGCTGAAAAGCGACCATGCAGCCGGAGTGAGCTCTCCCTCGGTGCGCCCGAACTTCCCAGCAGGGTGGCGGGGGCGCACCGCGATAGCGGAAGCCCCCGGGCCTTCGAGACCGTGTTTCCATCGCACGGGGGCTTCCGCTGCGCGGTGCGCCCCCGCCACCCCAGAGGCCCGCCACAACAGCGGTTCCCACTCCCGTCAGTTCGGCGCACCGGCGGTTCAGTTGGCGAGCGGGTCGCTTACCAGCGGGCCGTCGCTGAGCTCGGGGCCCGCATCGCTGCGGACAATCTCGATCCGCCGACGCCACGCGGCGTTGTCGGACTCCGGGAAGTCGCTTCGCAGGTGGACGCCGCGCGACTCGGTGCGTCGGCGCGCCGCGGCGATCAGCAGCTCGGCGACCATCAGCATGTTCTGCAGCTCCCAGCCCTCGGGGTCGCCGAGTTGACGGGCGAGGGCGTACTGCTTCCAGCGGTCGATGTTCTCGGCCGCCTCGGCGAGCGATTCCTCCGACCGCCAGACCCCCGCCGCGCGCCACATCAGGCTCTTGAGCGAATTGCGCACGTCGGCCAGGTCGAGCCACGCGTGCGACTCCTCGAGCGGAGGGTTCTCGAGCGCCGCCGCTTGGTAGCGGTCGGGCTCGGTGAGCGCGGCGGCCGAGGCGCCGGCGCCCGCGCGGGCGCCGTACACCAGGCCCTCTAGCAAGCTGTTCGAGGCGAGCCGGTTGGCGCCGTGCAAGCCGCTGCTGGTCGCCTCGCCGGCGGCCCACAGGCCGGGGAGCGAGGTCGCGCCCTGCTCGTCGACCTTCACGCCGCCGAGCATGTAATGGGCCCCGGGCCGGACCGGGATCAGCTCCTCGGTCACGTCGATGCCGAACTCGAGGCACGCCTTCGCGATGCCGGGGAAGCGGCCGCGGATGAACTCGGCGCCGAGCAGACGCATGTCGAGGTAAACGCAGGAGTGCTTAGTCTTTTCCATCTGGGCGACGATCGAGCGGCTCACCACGTCGCGCGGCGCCAGCTCGGCCCGCTCGTCGTAGTCCGGCATGAAGCGGTGGTCGTTGCAGTCGACCAGGTGGGCGCCCTCGCCGCGGATCGCCTCGGTGATCAGGCTGCGGCTCGATCCGGCGATGTAGAGCACGGTGGGGTGGAACTGCATGAACTCCATGTCGGCCAGCACGGCGCCCGCGCGGTAAGCGATGGCGTGGCCGTCGCCGGTCGCCACGCGCGGGTTGGTCGTCTCGCGGTAGAGCTGGCCCGCGCCGCCGGTGGCGAGGATCGTTTGTTTGGCCCACACGAAGGTCTTGCCGTGGTTGGGGTTCCAGACGAGGGCGCCGCGGCAAACCCCCTCGCTTGTCAGCAGATCGATCGTGAACGTGTCTTGCCAGATCTGGGCGCCGAGCGTCTCGCGGGCGTGGTGGATCATGGCGCGCATGATCTCCTGGCCGGTGGCGTCGCCGAGGGCGTGGGCGATGCGGCGGTGGCTGTGGCCCCCCTCGCGGCCGAGGAGCAACTCGCCCTCGGGGTTCTCGTCGAACTCGGCGCCCCAGGTGATCAGCTCATTGATGAGCCGCGGCGCCTCGCGCACCACGCTCTCGACAACCGCCGGGTCGCACAGCTCGGCTCCGGCGGCGAGGGTGTCGCTCGTGTGGCTGTCGAAATTGTCCTCGGGGTCGAGCACGCCGGCGATGCCGCCCTGGGCGTAGGAGCTGTTGGACTCGCGCATGCGGTCCTTGGTGACGATCAGCAGCGAGAGGCTCGGGTCGACCTCCGTCGCCGCCCGCAGGCCCGCGATGCCGCCGCCGATCACCAGCACGTCGACGAATTGGTGGGGGATCCGCTTCGGGTGGAATGCGGCCAGGTAGCGGGGGTCGGGAGTCGCCATGTAGGGTCTCTGACGTTCGTGACGGCCGTCCGCTGGGGGCCGGAACGCCGTCGGGTTGCGAGAATTATAGGGCAATCGCCCTTGCCGACGGGAGGCGTGACGGGTGGCCGGTTTAGAATACAATGGTAGGTATTCACGCCCGCGGCGATAACCCGCCCGGCCCCTCTCTTCGGGATCCCCCATGGCTACGAACAGGCCTATGCTCACTCGTATCGGAACCTCGGTCTTGCTGTTGATGATGGGAGCTTGCGCCCCCCGCGCCGGGGCGGCGCCTTTGCAAGTGTTCGTCATGGCCGGGCAGAGCAATATGAGCGGTTCGGGCCACGTCGACGACTTACCCACGGGTTACCCGACCGAGGTCCCCGAGGTCCTCTACCGGCATAGCACCGACGCGGAGTACGAGGACTGGTCGGGTTTGAAGCTCAAACTCACCAGCAACGGAGCGATCCGGCGGTGGTACGGCCCCGAGTTTTCGTTCGGCAAGACGCTCAACGACGAGGGGCTCGACCTGGCGATCATCAAGTACTCGCGTGGCGGCACGAGCCTCAATAGCAAATGGGCGCCCGACTCCGAGCTCCGCGACAACTTCTTCGATTTCGTCGACGAGTCGCTGGCGACGCTCCCCACAGAAGGCCAAGGCTATGAAGTCGCCGGGTTCGTTTGGGTGC
This sequence comes from Pseudobythopirellula maris, assembly GCF_007859945.1. Classification (GTDB taxonomy): domain Bacteria; phylum Planctomycetota; class Planctomycetia; order Pirellulales; family Lacipirellulaceae; genus Pseudobythopirellula; species Pseudobythopirellula maris. Next base: position 17,572 of record NZ_SJPQ01000005.1, read on the forward strand.
AGGGCAGCGGCGACGCGGGCGTCGAAGACAGCGCTCTCGAGTACGACGACAACCTGGCGAACCTGATCAACGAGTTCGAGGGCAACTACGGCGAGGTCCCCACGATCATCAATCGGTATCACGCCAACTCCAACCGTGTCTATACCGACATTCTCCGAGAGAGCCAGCACGGGGCGGCCGACGCCGACTCGGATCTCTACATGGTCAACACGGACGACCTCGAGCTCAAAAGTGACCGCATCCACTTCACGTCGGAGATGTACCTCGAAACGGGGGTGCGGCTGGCCAACAAGTACCTGCAAGCGATCGGGCAACCGGGCGACTACAACGGCAACGGCGTCGTCGACGCCGCCGACTTCACCCTGTGGCGCGACACCCAGTTTTCGGACCAAAACTTGATCGCCGACGGCGACGGCGACGGCGTCGTTGAGATGGACGACTACGAGTTCTGGCGTGACCACTTCGGCGAGTCGATGGGCGGATCCGCCTTGAGGCTCGCCGTTCCCGAACCAGCGGCGATTGTCTTGCTCGGGGCCTGGGCGCCGTTCGCGGTAGCCGGCCGTGCGAGACCGAGACGCGCCGCCGCTTGCTGAGCCTGCTGAGCTGGCGGAGTTCAGTCTGGGGAGGAGGACTCAACGGGCTCCGCCCGATTCACGCCTTGCGTGTAGGCCCGCAGCCGCTCGCGGAGCGAAGCGGGCGGAGCCGTGCGCAGCCCCTGCTGCATGTCTCGCAACTGGTCTTCGGGCCGGTCGGCCGTTCCGGTGGGCCCAGTGGGCGAGAGGCCGAGGCTCTTGAGCGCGTCGTCGAGTCGCGACCGACCCTCGCCGTCTGATTGGGCCGCACGTTTGCGTTGGCGCCAGCGGTCGACAAAGCGTCGCAAGTCGTCCTCGGTCCAGCCGAGTTCGTCGAGCAACTCCTCGTCGACGCGGTCGCGGTCGAGCTGCTCGCCGAGTCGCTCGAGCACGAGGTCGGTCTGCCGGCGGGCGTAGTCGAGGTTCGCATCGTCGCCGCCAGGCTCGGCGCCATCGGCGTCAGGGGCGCCCGTCGAGTTCATGCCGCGCTGGCCGCCGGTCGACGTGGAACGCCCCCCCGGAGAGTCGCCCCTCGAATCGGGCCGGTTCCCCTCGGGACGCTGCTGAGAAGCGTTGTCGCCGCCGTCGCTCTGATTGCCGGGACGCTCGCCCTGGGCGCCCGGTTGGCCGTCGTTCGATGGGTCGCCGGGGGAGTTGTCCGATTGGCCCTCTGAGGATGAGTCTCCTGCGGACGGCTCGGCGCCCGCTGGGTCTTCGCTGGACTGGCCTTCCTGCGATTGGCCTTCCTGCGACTGGCCTTCCTGCGATTGGTTGTCGGAAGCTTGTCCCTCGGGCGAGTCGCCTGCTTGGGGCTGGCCGCCTTGGGGCGATTGGCCTTGCTGCGATGAGCCCCCCTCGCCCTGGGCTTGGCCCTCGGCAGGTCGGGTTTGCGATCCCTGGCCAGGCTTGTCGCCGCTGGATTGGCCGGTGGGGCGGTCGGCGATCTGCTGGTCGCCCGCCTCGCCGGTCGACTCGCCCGGGCCTTCGTCGGCCGACTGGCCGGCGCCGTCGTCGGCCGCTTGGTTCTGGCCCTCGCCGCCGGTTCCTTCACGCGGGGTTTCGGTCGTGTTGCTTTGCTCGCCGCGGCCGGCGGGGTCGCCCGATTCGCTCGATTGCGAGTCGGCTTGCCGGCCTTGCTTGGGCCCTTCACTCCGCGGGTCGTTGTTGGGGGCGCCGTTGCGGTCGGGGCTTTCGCCGGTCGGCTCGCGCGGGTTGGCCGACGAGTCGCTGTCGCCCGGCTGGCCTTGCTGGCCCGCTTCGGGCGATCGCTGGCCCTCCTGCCCTTGGCTCTCGGGCCGGTTGGGGTTCTGGGCTGCCTCGGAGCCTGACGACTGGCCGCTCTCGCCTTGTTCGCCCGGTTGGCCGTTGCGTTGCTCGCCCGCTTGCGACTGGTCATCAGGGCGCTGGCCTTCAGGGCTCTGCTCATTGGGGCCACTGGGGCGTTGGCCTTCGGGACGCTGCTGGTCGGGACGCTGCTCGCCCGGTCGGGGCGAGCGGCCCTGGGAGTTATCGCCGTTGGGTTTTGGGTCGCTGCGCGGTCGCCATTGGGGCTGGCCGCCGCGTGTGTCGTTCTCGTCACGCTTTTCGAGCCGCTCGCTGATCCGCTCGAACGCCTCGCCGTCGTCGCTGCCATCGTTGGCGACGGGCCGTGAGTTGTTGTCTTGGCTTTGTTGGGGCTGGCGTTGGTCGCCGCGCTGTCGGCCGCCGCCCTGCGAATCGTCTTGGGGATCGCCGTTGCTCGATTGCTGGCCGTCGGAAGGACGGTCGCCGCCGCCACCGCCGCTCCCCTGCGAGCCTTCTTGGCCTGATTCGCCTTGCGAATCGGTGGGGCTGCCGCCGTTGAGTTGTTCCTGCGATTGGCTGCCGGCGCCGCCCCCTTCGGATTCGCCTTGGATGCCGCCGGGGGGAGGGTCTTGGCCCTCGCCTTGGCCCTCTTGCTCGTCCTGCTGCTCGCCGTTGGGGCCGCGCTGGTTCTGCTCGCTGCCCGCGTTGGGATCGGCTTCTTGCGGCGCGTCGCCCGGCTGTTGGCCCTCCTGGTTCTTGGGGCGTTCGTCTCGCGAATCACCGTCGCGCGATTGGTTCTGGCCGCCGGACGGGTCCTCCTGCTGATTCTCATCGCTGTCGTCTTGGTTGCCCGATCGCAGCCGCTCGGACAGTCGCCCTTCGTCCTCGGGCGGGTTCTCGCGTGCGTCGCCGCGATCGGCCAGTTGGGAGTCTTGGCCGCCGGCGGCGTCGCGGCTCGGGCCGACGACACGCAGCCGCTGCCGCGGCGTGGCGAACGTGTTCGCCTCGGGCGTGCGGACGTCGGCCGCCTCGACCCAGTAGTCGACCAGGTCGCCCGGCTTGAGACCCAATCGCCCCGGCGCCAGTCGGTAGCGGCCGTCGAAGCGTCCCTGGCGCCGCTGCTTGAGCAGCTTGTGGTCGAGAACCGGCTCGCCCGCCAGCTCGGCGCGCAGCCGCACCGAGGCGAGGGCGAAGTCGGGGTCGCGGGCCTCGATGACGATCTCGACCGAATCGTTCAGCGCCACGTCGACGGTCGGCTCGGTCGGCTCGAGGATCGAGGCCTCGGGCGCGAGGTCGGGCAGCACTTCGAGACGGTAGGCGGCCGGGTCGCGGTTCTCGCGGCCGTCGGTGGTCGTCATCCGCAACGCGTAGCTGGCGTGCTGCGGCGTGCGGCGATCTTTGCGCAGGGCGAGCGTGAACGCGCCCGTGGCGGTCGGCTCGGCGCCGGCTTGCTCGTCGGCGCTGTTCGCGTCCTCGCCGTTATCGACGCGCATCGTGCGGTCGGGTCGGCCGTCGGCGCTCAGGTCGATCTTGGCCGAGGCGATCGGCGCGTTGGCCGTGGCCACGACCGTGACGCGCGTCCCTTCGATCGCCCGCACGTCGCCCTGGCCTTCGACCTCGCGCGGCAAGTAGCCGGTGTACTTGGGGAACTCGTACCGCAGCAGCCGCGGGGCGATCGTCGCCGCGGGCATCACCGCCACGCGGTAGTTTCGGCTGCGGGCGTCGCCCGCCTCGATGCGGTAGCTGAGCCCTTGCTGCAGGCCGAGCAGGCCCTCCGACAGGCCGCCCGCCGGCAGCGACGCGATGAACCGCCGACCGCTGCCGGTGTCGACCATCGGCGAGCGGACGTCGACGCGCCGTCGGTCGTCGGTCGTGAACACCAGCGCGGGCGCCTCGCCCTCACGCATGCCGGAGATCTCCGCCTCGACCTGGAGCGTGTCGCCCTGGGGGGCGGTGGCGGCGCCGGGCGTCACGCGCTCGATCTTCACCCGGCTGGGAGCGGCGATGTCGGCCCACGGCATCGCGATGCGGGTCGCGGTAGTGAACAAGTCCTTGGGCGAGAGCACGGTGTACAGGGCCGCAACGGCGGCGACCGCCACGAGGGCGTAGCCCCAACGCACCAGGGCGCCGCGGTCGATGGTCGCCTCGTGCGCGAGGGCGCCGAGCCGTTCGGCCGCCTGGCGTTCGAGCGTGTCGCTCACCGCCTTGGAGGCGCCGCGTCCGCTGCGTCGCACTTCCAGGAGCGTCACGAGGCTGTTCTTGAGCGTGGGGCTTGAGGTCTCGATCGAGCGGGCCGCGTACAGCGGGTTGATCCGCTTGGCGACAATCGGCCACAGCACCAGCACGGCGTGGGCCGTCAGCGCCACGGTGGCCGCTAAGAACAACAGCGCTCGCTCCCCCCCGCCGAAACCGCCCGGCACGAGCCAGTGTTCGACAGCGCCCACCACGAGCAAGAAGCCGAGCCCCACCACGCCGAGCTGCGCGGCGCCGAGCGACAGGTCGAGCAGCTTGATGTCGCGGCGGGTCGATTCGACACGCCGCTCGACAAACTCGCCGTAGGATGCGGCAGATTCCTCCACACGGGCCGGGGCGCGGTTGGCCCCCGTCGGGGCGGGGGGGGCGTCGCTGGCGGATTCGGTCGGCATGCGGCCTGAGGAGATGGTCGAGAGGAACGGGCTTGATCGGGCGGGGCAGGGGGGCGGCGTGCGCAGCGCGGCCCACCACCTTGATTATAGGGCCTCGGCGCCCAGGGCGAGACGCCAGTGCCGACTCGGTGCGGCGGCGGGGCCGCTTGGCGCGGTTGTAGCGTCTGTGGTCTTGTTGGCGTACGCCTGCCGGTCGCGGGGCACCCCTCGCCACGCAGCAGTCTTTTTCGATCCAACCCCGCTCCCTCCCCCACCCTATTCCGACAGGAGCAACGGGCGCCTTGCTCAGCCCCTCCGATTTCCACGACTTGGTGAGCGGCCGCCGACGGGGTGTGAGCGCCGCCGCGCTGCGGCTCGCCCTGCTTGCCGCCGAAGCGCCTTACACACTCGCCGTATCGCTGCGCAACCGGCGGTTCGACCGCGACCCGTCGCGGACCGTTCGCGTGGGGGCGCCGGTCGTGAGTGTCGGCAACCTGACACTCGGCGGCTCGGGCAAGACGCCGATGGTCAAATGGCTCGCCCGCCGGTTCCGCGCGGCCGGCGTGCGTGTGGCGATCGTCAGCCGCGGCTACGGGGCCGAACCGGGGGCGAAGAACGACGAGGCGCTGGAGCTCGAGGGCGCGTTGCCCGACGTGCCCCACCTGCAGAACCCCGACCGCGTGGCGGCGGCCAGCACGGCGATCGAGGAGCTCTCCTCGCAGGCGATTCTCGCCGACGACGCCTTCCAGCACCGCCGCCTGGGCCGCGACCTCGACATCGTGCTGTTAGACGCCACCGAGCCATTCGGCCACGGCCACGTCTTCCCCCGCGGGCTGCTGCGCGAGCCCGTGGCGGGCCTCAAAAGGGCCGACGTGGTCTGCCTCACCCGCGCCGACCGGGTCGACGACGCCACGCGCTCGGCCCTGCGCGGCAAGGCCGAGCGGCTCGCTCCCAGGGCCGTTTGGTGTGAGGCGGTTCACAGGCCGCAGCGGTTGCTCGACGCGGCCGGCGAGACGGCGCCGCTCGAGACGCTCCGGGGCAAGCGTGTGGCGGCGTTCTGCGGCATCGGCAACCCGGCCGCATTCCGGGCGACGCTCGAAGAGCTGGGGGCCGAAGTGGCGAGCTTCGCGGAACTGCCCGATCACCACGCCTACGCCGCCGAAGACATCGCGCGTTTCGAGCGTGAGGCCGAGGCGGCAGCCGCCGAGCTCGTGCTCTGCACGCACAAGGACCTAGTGAAGGTCGGCCTGGAAGAGATCGCCGGCCGGCCGCTGCGGGCGGTGGTGGTCGACATGGAGCTGACCGCGGGCGCCACGCGGCTGGAGGAGCTGGTCGATCGGCTTGCGGAGGAGGCTCTCAAGTCTGACCAGCCGTAGCGACAGGCCGAGCCGCGCTCAACGCGGATTGCGGATCGCGACTTCGAGGGCGTTGACCAGATTTTCATCGTCGATGGCCCCGAGCGCCGCGTGCTGGGCAAGCTGCTTGGTGTAGTAGGTCGAGCACTCCCCCTCGATGCGCACCGACTTGCCGCGCTGCTTGACCACCAGCTGACGGATGCGGCAGCCCAAACGCTTAGCGATCCGTTGCTGGATCCGTTCGCTCAGCGTGAGGGGCGCGGTGACGCCGCCGTTGTGGTTGCGGTGGGGGGGCATCAAGAGCTCCGTTCGAGGGGCTTTATTGATTCGGTTGCCTGGGGGTGAGTCAATCTGTCTCCGCATGGCGGCGCCTTGGGGGCTACGCCGCCCGCCCTGAGTGCTCCGGACCAAAAGCGGGTCAAGGCACGGGACACTTCGGCCAGCTAGTCCGCACGCCCATCCGTGACCGCGAGCGGATGCTAGCGATAAAAACAGCAGCGTTGCAGCGCAACGCTAGAATCCCGCCGCGTCAATGCGACGGACCGCCGTCAAGGCGGCAAGAGTGGCTAGACTGGGGCGGCTGCGTTGTGGGCGGAGGTGGGGAATCAAGGTGGGAAACGCTCGCTCGCCTGGTGAGCGGTATCTTAGCGCAGTCCCCCACGAATCGTCAAATATTTCTCGCCTAAAAAGGTCGGATTCGACCTCAATCGCCAAGCTTGCCTGTCGAGCGCAAATGCTCGATCACACGGTCGGCCAGCACGCCCGGATCGGCGTCGCCACCGGCCAGTGTCAGCTCCGGAGAGAGCGGCGCTTCGTACGGGTCGTCGATGCCGGTGAACCCCTTGATCTCGCCCGCGCGGGCCTTCTTGTAGAGCCCCTTCGGGTCGCGCCGCTCGCACACCTCGAGCGGCGTGTCGACGAACACCTCGACGAAATCGCCCTCGCCCAGCGCGGCGCGGACCGCGTCGCGGTCCGCCCGGTAGGGGCTCACGAACGCCGTGAGGGTGAGGAGCCCCGCGTCGCACAGCAGTTGGGCCACCGAGCCGATCCGGCGGATGTTCTCCGTGCGGTCCTCGGCCCCAAAGCCTAGGCCGAACCGCTTGCCGAACTCTTCGCCATGCCGCTCGGCGAGCATCTGCGGCGTGGCGCTGAGGCCGTGGCGGATGTTGTCGCCGTCGAGCACGTAGGTGTGGGCCCCGAGGGCGTGGAGCTTGGCGTCCACAGCGCCCGCCACGGTGCTCTTGCCCGACCCGCTCAGGCCGGTGAACCAAACGACCACGCCGCGGTGGCCGTTGAGCTTTTCACGCGCGGCGCGGGAGACGGCCTGTTCGTGCCACACGACTTGCGGCTGGGTGGGGTCGGGCATAGGGGAGGGGCTAGGGGCTAGGGGCTAGGGGCTAGGGGCTAGGGGCTAGAGATCAGGGATCAGGGGCTAGGGATCAGGGCTTCAAGTTTAGCCGACGGGCCGTGCCCGCCGGAGTCCCTAGCTCCTTACCTCTAGCCCCTAACCCCTTTACTCCAGCCCGGCGAGCTCGCACAGGTTCGCGTCGAGCACCGGCTGGGGGCAGCTCCAGACCAAGAAGAACAGCGCCTCGCGGCACCAGCGGCCCGCCGGGTGGCCGGCCACGAAGCCGGCGCCCTTGGCCGCCGCCAGCGAGGCCTGAGCGGCCCGCAGAACGAGGCTGTTCGACCGCGTTCGGAGCGATTCTTTGGTGCAGGAAGGCTCGTCGCGGGCGAGCGACAGCAGGTCGGCTTCGACGGCTCGGCGTTCGGTGTCCAGGCTTTCGGCGGCCGCCTTGAGGTCGTCGCGTTTGGCGGCTTCCTGCTGCAAAAAACGGATGGCGGCCGTGGCCAGGCCGATCGCCAGGGTCGACGTGTCGTGGCCGCCCGCCCCGCCGCCGGGGCCGACCGAGAGCACGCTCTCCACCGGCCCGGTCATCACCCGGTCTTCGCCGATCAGCACGCCGTCGAGCTTCACCGGGCCGGTCTTGCTGCCCGTGACCGCCACGAGCGGGAACGGCTCGGGAGTCGACACGCCCGGCGAGTCCATCGGCAGGGCGACGAGCATTTGGCGTTCGGTCGGCTCGCCCGACTCGACAAGCGTCGCGCCGACGACCACCGTCTCGGCCGCCTCGGCGCCGGTGACCCAGGGCGCCATGCCGTCGAGCTTGTAGCCGCCGTCCGCGGCCTCGGCCGTGAGCACGGGCCGGCCCAGGTGGCGGCGGCTGGTCGTTAGGTGCGAGATGCCGACCGTGGCGAACGAATCGCCCGCCACCAGCGCCGGCATCAGCCGCGGCTTGAGGTCGTCGTTGTCGCAGCCGGCGATGCGGCGGCAGGCGCCGGTCCGCTGCGTGATGACGAACGTCGTTGTCAGGCACGCCGCGCTCAGGGCGAGGTAGCCGCGGGTCACGTCCTCGGCCGACCAGCCTTGCCCGCCGTGCTCAACGGGCACGAACCACTCGAACACGCCCGCTTCGCCGCACCAGCGGAGCTGGTCGCCGGGCCAGGCGCCCGCCTTGTCCGTGGCGCCGGCGGCCGCGGCGAGCCGCTCGCAAAGCTCGGCTAGCAGCGGGTCGTCGGGCGAGGTGATCACGCCGGTTCGGTCTGCGAAGGGTCCGCTCATCGCATCAACGGACCGACATGTCGCTGCTGAGCCCGCCGGCGGCCGGCAGGTAGCAGTGCTTCACGTAGTCCTGCACCATGCGGTGGGCGCTGAAGCGAGCGGCCAGGGTGGCGATCGACTCGATCATCATCTCGATCCAGTGGTGCGGCAGGCCGTCGGCGTCGCGGTCGTAGAACGTCGGCACGACCTCGTCACGCAGCACGTTGAACAGGTTCTCGGCGTCGCGCTCGTCGGTCACCGCGTCGTCGGTGTGGTGGGCGCCGTGGCCGATCGCGAAGCCGTTCTTGCCGTTGTAGGCCTCGGCCCACCAGCCGTCCAAGATGGAACAGTTCAGCCCGCCGTTCAGGACCACCTTCATGCCGCTCGTGCCGGAGGCCTCGAGCGGTCGGCGCGGGTTGTTGAGCCACACGTCGACGCCCTGGACCATGTGCCGGGCGACGTTGATGTCGTAGTCCTCGATGAACACGATCCGGCCGGCGAACCGCGGGTCGTGCCTGAGGTTGGCGATCCGCTTGATGAACTTCTTGCCCGGCTCGTCGGCCGGGTGGGCCTTGCCGGAGAACACGAACTGCACCGGGCGGTCGTGGTTGTTCACCAGGTCGGCGATCTCGTCGAGCTTGTTGAGGAACAAGTCGGCCCGCTTGTAGGTGGCGAACCGGCGGGCGAAACCGATCGTCAGCGCGCTCGGGTCGAGCGACGCGCGGGCCGCCTCGACCGAGGCCTCGTCCTCGCTGCGGCGTCGGCACTGGCGGCTCAGACGGCGGCGGACGAAGTCGAGGCAGCGGCTCTTGAGCGCGTGGTGCGTCTCCCATAGCTCGCCCGGGTCGACGTCGTAAATGCTCTGCCAGATCTGCGAGTCGCCCATCTTGCCAGGCCAGTCGGTCCCCAGCAGCTTGTCGTAGACCTGCCGCATCGGGTAGGCGAGCCAGCTCGGCACGTGCACGCCGTTGGTGATGTGCCCGATCGGCACCTCCTCTTCCACACGCCACGGCCACAGGGTGGCCCACATGCGGCGCGACACGTAGCCGTGCAGCGAGCTCACGGCGTTGGCCCGCCGCGAGAGCTTCAGCCCGATGACGGTCATGCAGAAGGTCTCTTGGTCGTTCTGCGGCTCGACACGGCCGAGGCCCATCAGCTGCTCGTGCGAGATGCCGACCGCGTCGCGCAGCGGGCCGATGTGTTCTTCGATCAGCGCCGCGTCGAAGCGGTCGTGGCCGGCCGGCACGGGGGTGTGCGTGGTGAAAGCCGTGCACTGGGCCACCTCACGCAGGGCGTCGTCGAACGACAGCCCGTCGTTCGTCATCCGCTCGCGGATCACCTCGAGCGGGGCGAACGCGCTGTGGCCCTCGTTCAGGTGGTAGCAGCCCGGCTTGATGCCCAGAGCGCTGAGGGCCTTCACGCCGCCCACGCCCAAGACCAGCTCCTGGCGGATGCGGGTGCGGTGGTCGCCGCCGTACAGCCGGCTGGTCAGCTCGCGGTCTTCGGGGCGGTTGCCCTCGACGTCGCAGTCCATCAGGTAGAGCTTCACGCGGCCGACGCGCATCAGCCACACCTTGGCCATCAGCTTGCCTTCGCGGGTGTCGATCGACACGGTGATCGGTTCGCCCTCGGGCCCGGTGGCGGGCTCCATCGGCTGGGCCGCGACCTTCGTGTCGACGTATTCCTCTTGCTGGTAGCCGTCGCCGTCGAGCTGCTGACGGAAGTAGCCCTGGTCGTAGAACAGGCCGATCGCCACGAGCGGGATGCCCAGGCCGCTGGCGCTCTTGACGTGGTCGCCCGACAGCACGCCGAGGCCGCCCGAGTAGATCGGCACCGATTCGTGCATGCCGAACTCGGCCGAGAAATAAGCCACCGGCCGCGAGCCCAAGACGCCCGCCTCGCGGGCGCCCCACGTGTCGCGGGTGTCGGTCAGGTACTCGTTGAGCCGGCGGTGGGCCTGGTTGATGCGGGTGTACATCACCATCTCGCTCGCCCGTTCGGCCACCTGCTCGGGCGTCATCTCGGCCAGCAGCGAGATCGGGTTGTGGTCGAGCTGGCGCCAGCGGACCGGGTCGAGGTCGCGGAACAGGTTGCCGACCTCCGGGTGCCAGCTCCACCACAGGTTGCGGGCCAGCGTTTGCAGTTTGTCGTAGAGCGCCTGCGGCGTGACTTCGGTCCAGTTGGCCCGTCCCGAATGGGCCGGGGCGGGGATGTCGACAGAGCTCATGTTCGCGTTCCTGGTCACAACAAATGAATCGGCGCCTGATCGGGCCGCCAATCGCGGCGTCAACCAACACGTGGACGGGCGAGCGGGGCCTCAACCGGGGAGTATAGCGGAATCACGGCCGCTACAAGTCTTCGTTTCTAAAGAGGCGCCCTCCCAAGGGCCGTGGCGATGTACGACTGTACGAGTTGGATAATTGTGAGCAAGATCGTCCGGCTGCCACGCCGGTCTTGCCGGGGCTCCAGCGACTTTGCGCAATCCCCCTCCGCCCCGCGGGCTGTTATAGTTGCATGGTTCCCAACCAACTTGCGTCTGCGGCCCCCGACGGCGGGGCCGCCGCTATGTTCGAGGGAGGCGCCGCCAGCATGGAGCAGGCGCACTCATACAACAGCGAAGTGATCGACAGGTGCAGCTATGCGGATTTCCGAGGCCTACGGAGCCGGCAAGTTCGGCGTTTCTTTCGAGTTGTTCCCGCCCAAGACCCCCGAGGGGGAGCGGGCCCTCTACGGCCACGTCGAGCGGCTGATGGCCTATCGGCCGAGCTACATCACCTGCACTTACGGCGCCGGCGGCTCGACCCAGGACAAAACGCTCGAGATCATCGCCCGTGTCCGCAAGGAGTTTGGCGTCAGCGTGGCCACGCACCTCACCTGCGTCGGTCGCACGGCCGACCAGCTGCGCGACTACCTCGCCCGGGCCGAGTCGATGGGCGTCGAGAACGTGGTGGCCCTCAGGGGCGACCCGCCGAAGGGGGACGACACGTTTCGCGCGATCGAGGGGGGGTATCGCTACGCCAACGAGCTCGTGACGATGATCCGCCAGGACTTTCCGGGCCTGGGCGTCGCGGTGGCCGGCTACCCCGAGGTGCACCAAGAGGCGACCGACCCCAAGGTCGATCTGGAGAACCTTAAACGCAAGGTCGACTCGGGCGGCGAGGTGGTGATCACCCAGCTGTTCTACGACAACGCCGACTACCTGCGGTTCCGCGACCTCTGCCAGGCGGCGGGCCTGACGGCGCCGATCGTGCCGGGGTTGCTGCCCGTCACCAACTTGGCCCAGATCAAGCGGATCACGTCGCTCTGCGGCGCCCGGCTGCCGGAGGAGATGACCGCGCCGCTCGAGGCGGCGGGCGACGACGCCGACGCGCAGTTCGCCGCCGGCGTGGAGTACGCCGCTCGCCAGGCCCAGGAGCTGATCGACGCGGGCGCGCCGGGCGTTCACTTTTATGTGCTCAACAAGTCCCAGGCGACCAGCCGCGTGCTCGACTCGGTGTCGCTGCCCGCCACGACTATGGGTTGAGTCGATGCTTTGTGGTGGGAGGCGTCTCCGACGACGCCGTAAGACTGTGGGAGGCCGATAGCGCGGCGCCAGCCGAAGCGGCTGAATGAATCTTATCGGCGTCGGAGACGCCTCCCACAGTTCTGCCTCTGACAATCACTAGCTCTTCGGTCACGACAAATTCGTGGAAGAACTCACCGGCAAGACGATCGGCGACTACCGCCTGCTCCGCCCCCTGGGCCGCGGCGGCATGGCCCACGTCTACCTGGCCGAGCAGCGTTCGCTCGCCCGCAAGATCGCCGTGAAGGTGCTCAACCGCGAGCTCTCGGGCGATCGCGATTACGTCGATCGTTTCCAGCAAGAGGCCCGCGCCGCGGCGTCGTTGGTCCACGCCAACATCGTGCAGATTTACGAGGTCGGCGCCGAAGACGGGCTGCATTACATCGCCCAAGAGTTCGTTCCCGGGCGCAACCTAGGCGAGTTGATCGCCGCCCACGGCCCGATGGCCCCCGGCGTGGTGCTCGACGTGATGCGGCAGGTCGCCGCCGCTTTAGCGCCCGCCTCGGAGCTCGGCCTGGTGCACCGCGACATCAAGCCAGAGAACTTGATGCTCGGCCCCGCGGGCGAAGTGAAGGTGGCCGACTTCGGGCTGGCGCGCGTTTCGCAAGCCGAAGACACGCGGCTCACACGCGTCGGCGTGACGATGGGCACGCCGCTCTACATGAGCCCCGAACAGGTCGAGGGGCGCGAGGTCGACGTGCGCAGCGACCTCTACTCGTTGGGCGTCACGGCTTATCACCTCTTGTCGGGCGGCCCGCCGTTCTCGGGCGACACGGCCCTGGCGATCGCCGTGCAGCACCTGCAGAAGGAGCCCGAGCCGCTGTCGATCAGGATGAGCACGGCGCCGCGATCGCTCTCCGAGCTGATCCACCGCCTGCTGGCCAAGGACCCCGCCAAGCGTCCGCAAACGCCGCAAGCCTTGCTCGTCGAGCTGCGCGACCTGGCCCGCACGGCGAGCGTCGAGGGCTGGGGCGACGGACCCGAGGACTGGGGGTCGATCGCCCGGGCGAGCGCGGCGCTCAGCCCGGCGAGCGGCGCCGGACTCGACGAGCTGATGCTCCAGGCTCGCGATCTCGAACGCCAGGGCCGCGACACGGCCCGCGCGTTGCGCAAGCCGAGGCTCTGGCTCGCCATCGGCGGGCTGCTCGTGGGGGCGCTGCTCGGCTGGGGCCTCGCTCCGACGACTCTCGCCAACCGCGCGGCGAGCGGCGCCGAGGTGGAAGAGACGGTCCGCGCCCAACTCTTCCGCGCCAAGACGGCCGACACGCCCGAGGCGTGGCGGGCGGTCATCGAGCGGTTCCCGGACGAGGACCCGTTCTACCACCATCTGGCGATGCGCGGTTTGGTGGAGCGCATGTTCGCCGACGGCCATTTCGAAGAGGCGCGGCCTTATCTGATGAACCTCGCCGCGCTCGGTTCGGACCAAGAAGAGTTCCGCCTCTTCGGCCAAGCCGGCCTGGCGGTGCTCGGGTCGCGGGGGGGCAGGGGTCCCGGCGCTCGCGACGCCCTCAGCGCTTTCCCCGCCGAGAGCCTTGGCAAACTCGAGGCGTTCTCTCCCGTGATGGCTCAGGCGTTCTTAGACGCCCGCGCTAACTGAGCCGCACTCTCAGCCCTCTTGGGACTCGTCGCGACCCTCAGACCCGCGTGCGCCGACGTCGGCGCGGGCGACGGCCCATGCTGCGACCGGCGTCGGGCGCGCCGCCCGGCACGCTGCGGGCGCGGCGTACCTCGAGCAGCGCGTCGCGCAGCAACGTCGCCCCGATGAAGACCCAGATGAGCGCGAACGTGAAGGCCAGAACGGACTGGATCAGGTGGAACGGCAAGGGTCGGGCTTCCTCGGAACGGGTCTCGACGGGCCCGCTCCTTGGGAAGGCGTGCGACGGCTCTCCTTGCCTCGCTGGATGACTAGATCGGCCCGATCGGCAGCGGGCGCCTAAGAATTGGCCCGGCGGCCGCGCATCGAGGGCGACCGTCATGTCCGGCCCCTTCCTGCCTGCCCAGGTCTGGCTGCCCAGGTCTGGCTGCCCCAATGTCTTGCCGAGCCCGGGTCGGGCCCTCGCCGTGCTGATCGCCCAGTGCCTGGAGGGGCCGCACGGGTGACAGTCGTTGACGCACAAATAGCGCACAAACGCGCAATTCGAGTGCATGAAATGGCCACCGAATGTGATAGCTTGACGTCTACAGTAAGTGGTCTCATGTACACTATCCGGAGCCCGCCATGACGCTTGAAAAGCCGCGTATTTTCCCCGTTTCCGATGCCCCACGCTCCCTGGACGAGCCCGACTGGGAGTTCTTCCTGCCCGACGACGAAGAGCCCTTCCCCGAGCCGGGCGACTTTTGGTTCGACGACGACTTTGACGACGACCTCGACCGCGCCGCCTGACCCGGGGGCGGCCCCAGCAGACCCCGCGCGAACTAGCCAACCCCTCTGACCCATGGAGCGACAAGATGCTCAGCCTGGCGCTGATCGAAGAAGTGAAGCGGCTGCTCGACGAGGGACGGCTCTCGCAGCGGGCGATCGCCGAAAAGCTTGCTGTGAGCCGCGGAACCGTGAGTGCTCTCGCCACGGGCAAACGCCACGTCTTCGGGCGTGAGCAGCAAGCGGGAGAGGACCCCTCCACGCTGCCGCTCGCCCCGCCCGAGCGATGCCCGGGCTGCGGCGGCATGGTGCACATGCCTTGCGTGCTGTGCGAGGCGCTCGCCTACCTGGGGCGACACGAGCCGCTGGAGCGGGCCGCCTGAGGAGGCTCGCCAGAAGCAACGGGGGGCCCAAGAGCTCGGCGCCGCGCCGGCGCAACCGGCCCAACCGTTCTGCGCCGCGTTTTGCGGTCAAGAATCTTTCTCGCCATGCCGGCCTCCCGCCACACGGCGTCGCGGCGCGACGGATACTCACTCGGCTTGCCACTTGGCCACGGCACGGCGTCCCGCTCCCGTTGGGAGTGGGGCGCCGTTTGCTTTTGCCCCGTCGCTAAACGCGGGCCTGCAATCGAGGGGGAGATGGCCGATTGTGGCTCGGCGGCCCCCCGGCTACACTTCTGAAAGCGTTGGCCAAGGGTTTTATTTGTCGTTGCACTCGCGACGGCCGCCCTTCGGCGCCGACATTTCTCGCAGGCGTATCGCAGCAAGTCCGGAGAAGAGAGCCATGGGTAACGGGAGCGCCAAGCTTACGATCAACGACAACGAGATCGAGCTCCCGATCATGGTGGGAAGCGAGAACGAGGTCGGCCTCGACATCTCGAAGCTCCGCGCCCAGACCAAGGCGGTCACGGTTGACGAGGGGTTCGTCAACACCGGCTCGACCACCAGCGACATCACCTTTCTCGACGGCGAGAAGGGCGTGCTCCGCTACCGCGGCTACGCCATCGAGGACCTGGCCGCGCACTGCGACTTTGTCGAGGTGGCCTACCTGCTGATCTACGGCGAGCTGCCCAAACTCGAGGATCTTGAGTCGTTCCGCCACAACCTCCGCCAGCACACGATGCTGCACGAGGACATCACCAAGTTCTACGACGGCTTCCAGCACGACGCCCACCCGATGGCGATCCTCAGCTCGGTCGTCATGGCGCTCTCGACGTTTTACAACGACTCGCTCGGCTTCGACGACCCGAAGGACATCGACCGCTGCGTGATGCGGCTGATGGCCAAGGTGCCCACGATCGCCTCGTACGCGCACAAGAAGTCGATCGGCCAGCCGATGGTCTACCCGAAGAACTCGCTCGGCTACTGCGAGAACTTCCTGCACATGATGTTCTCGGTGCCTGCCGAGGAGTACGAGATCGACCCCGTGCACGCCGAGGCGCTCAACCTGCTGCTCATCGTCCACGCCGACCACGAGCAGAACTGCAGCACGAGCACCGTGCGGATGGTCGGCTCGAGCGACGCGAACCTGTTCGCCTCGATCTCGGCGGGCATCTGCGCGTTGTGGGGCCCGCTGCACGGCGGCGCCAACGAGGCGTGCGTGTCGATGCTCGAGCGGATCCGCGAGGACGGCGGCAACGTGGCCAAGTACGTTGAGATGGCCAAGAAAAAGGACAGCGGCTTCCGCCTGATGGGCTTCGGTCACCGCGTCTACAAGAATTACGACCCGCGGGCCAAGATCATCAAGGCCGCCTGCGATCGCCTGCTGCAGAGCCAGCAGATCCACGACCCGATCTTCCACATCGCCCAAGAGCTCGAGCAGGTCGCCCTCACCGACGACTACTTCATCGAGCGCAAGCTCTACCCGAACGTCGACTTCTACTCGGGCGTCATCTACCGGGCGCTCGGCATCCCGGTCGAGATGTTCACCGTGCTGTTCGCCATGGGGCGCCTGCCCGGCTGGATCGCCCACTGGATCGAGATGCGCAACAGCCCCGGCAAGCGGATCAACCGCCCCCGCCAGGTCTACACCGGCCCGACGAAGCGTCCGCTGACGCCGATCGAGCAGCGCTGAGCCGTGGACGGTCTAGGCGCCATTGTTCTCTGCGGCGGCCGCAGCTCGCGGATGGGCGCCGACAAGGCGACGCTCCGCCTGCCCGATGGCCGCACGATGCTCCAGGCGGTGCTCGGCTCGATCGGGCGGGTCGTCTCCTCGGGGCGGATGGTGTGCGTCGCCGCCGAGGGGCAGGAACTCGGCGCCTTGCCGCGTGACGTGGCCGTCGCCCACGACCGCGAGCCCCAGCGCGGCCCGCTCGAGGGCTTCGCCGCGGGGTTGGCGGCGCTCCCCGCCGGGGTCGATCGCACGCTGCTTCTGGCGTGCGACACGCCGCTGCTCACGGCCCGCTTCTGCCGTTTGCTTGTGAAGCACCTGAGCGCCGAGCACGACGCCGTCGTGCCGGTGATCGAGGGCTGCGAGCACCCGCTCACCGCCGCCTACCGCACGGGCGTGCGCGAGCAAGTCGAGGCGATGCTCGCCGCCGACCGCTTGCGGGCGCGCGACCTGCTCGCCGAGCTGCGTGTGCGGGCGATCACGGCCGACGAGGCCCGCGCGGTCGACCCGTCGCTCGGCAGCCTGCGGAGCTGCAACACGCCGGAAGAGCTTTCTGCGCTGCTTGAGACTGCCGCCAAGAGCTAGCCCTCGGCGGGCGATGCGTCGCGGGAGCACGACGCATGGCTGGCGAACGGCGCCGCCGTTTGCGGCGCGCGGGTTCTTTACGCGGGGCCGATCGGCAGGCCGGCGCTCCAGCCGGTCGCCATGCCGATCGCCATCGCGTCGTAGTCGGTCCGTGCGGCGTCTCGGTCGCGTCGGGCGCACGCCTCGGCATCGCTGCAGAACAGAGACGAGGCGAAGCCGCGCGCCCCGAGGGTGATCCCCGCTGTTTTCTTCTGCCGACGAGGGATGAAGTTCGCGAACGCCGCGGTCGGATCGTCCGGGCAAGCCTCCAGCTCGCGCGCGAGTAGCCAAGCGTCTTCGAGCGCCTGGGCGACGCCCTGGCCCGAGGTGGGCAGGGCCGCGTGCGCGGCGTCACCGATCATCAAGACCCGCCCCCGGTTCCAGGTGGTTGGAGGGTCGTGGTCGTAGAGCCCCAGGCATTGGGCCTGTCGAGACGCCGCGCTGCTGATGATTCTTTTGACGAGCGGGGGCCAGTCTGCGAAGACCGCGTTCAGCTCGTCGGGCCGAGCCGCGGGGCCCTCGGGCGCGGCGAAGCCGCCCGCCCAGTACGCCTTGTTCGACGAAACCGGGACCACCCCGAACCGGGCGCCGACGCCCCAATAGTCGTGGATCTCAGCCGCCTCGAACTCGCCGGGATCACCGTCGTACACGCCGAGCCAATTGACGCAGCCTTGGTAGACGGGTCGGTTGTCGCCCAACACGTATGCGCGGGCGACCGAATTCATTCTCCCGTCGGCCCCGATGACGATGTCCGCTTCCGCTTCGCTTCCATCGCTATAACGGACGCGGCAGCCGTGGGGCGACTCGCCATCGACTCCTGTAGCGCAAGCGCCGAACTCCACACGCACGCCGAGCTCGTCGGCGCGGCGCAGGAGCAGTCGCATCAAGTCCTGGCGCAAGACCGCGAGGCTCGGAAAACCCATCTCCGAATCGAGGCGCCCGAGATCGAGGCCGCCGAGTTCCTCCCCGGCCTGGGAGAAACGGCGCATAGCTGAGACGCGCCCCGATACGCCTCGCAGTTCGCCTAGGAGCCCGAATTCGGACAAGACGAACGACGCGTTCGGCCAGCAGACAACTCCCGCCCCGAGGCTGCGGGCGTCTTCCCGCCGCTCGAAGACGCGGACGTCCATGCCAAGCCGCGTGAGAGAGATCGCCGTCGCCAAGCCGGCTACTCCGGCGCCAAGGATCGCAACTCGCAAGCACACCTCCTTGTGAGATCGCATAGCTGTAGCTTTAGCCCCCGTAGCCTACGGAGACGTCGATTTCCTAGCCGTTCACCGCCCGCAGCCAAGCGTCGGCCATCAGCGCCGCGCCGTACGGCGACGGGTGCACGCCGTCGCGGAGCCACTGCTTGGCCTCGGCCACCTCGGCCGCTTTGTCGAACACGCTCTGGAAGGGGACCCAGACGTCGGCGTAATCGTCGGCGATCTCGCGCGCCGTCTCGCGGAAGCCGTCGAACGTGGGGAACCACTTGTCGGTCACGGCCCCCGTTTTCAGCACGAACGGCTCGCAGATCACCAGCTTCATGCCCGGCAGCTCCTCGCGCGTGCGGTCGAGCAGCTTGCGGTAGTCGTCGCGGTAGGTCTCGACCGTGCCGTCGTAGTGGCCGTTGAGCCAGTGCCAGATGTCGTTCACGCCAATCAGGATGCTGACGACATCGGGCTTCAGGTCGAGGCAGTCTTCTTGCCAGCGATCGGCGAGCTGGTGGACCTTGTTGCCGCTCACGCCGCGGTTGTGGAACTCGATCGCGGCTTCGGGGCGTGCGACGAGCGTTTGTGTGGCGGCGATCAGCGCGTAGCCGTCGCCGAGCGTGGCGTGCTGGTTCGGTTCTTTGTGGTCCCGTTTGCGGCCGGCGTCGGTGATCGAGTCGCCTTGAAAGAGCACCGTGGCGCCGTCGGCGATGAGGCCGCCGCTCGAGGTCGCTTCGGCGGCGGACGCCGCGCGGGGAGCTATGAGCCCCGTGGCCGCCGCGGCGGCGCCGAGTTGGAGTCCAGAGCGGATCAGGTCGCGGCGGTCGATCGAGGGCATGATTGGCCGTCTTGTGAGAGGGGGACGAGGGGGCGGATCGAGGAGGATTGTCCGCTCAGTATAACCAAACGAGACGGCGGCGGGATCTCGCCAATTGTGTTCAGAACACGCCGAACGCAAAGCCACGAAAACGCCCTCAGCGGCACGAGAACGGCATGATAGAAACGAGACCACAATAGGCCTTTCGTGTGCACTCTCGCGTCTCTTGGGCCATCCTCGCTGCTTGGCAGAGTGACCGCACCGCACTGAACAGCCAACCTGGCCGAGGGGGCTCGCGGCGGCTCAACCAAACAGCGCGGCGCCGATCGTCAGCAGCACGTAGATCACCAACGCGATCCACCAGGTGATGACAAACGGCTGGGGGACCTCGAAGTCGAGCGCGTAAGAGATGACGCCCGCCATCGCGACCATGCCAACCAGCATCGACGTCACCGGCAGGCCAAAGAACAAGATCGCGGCGGCTGCTCCCGCGACCATCGTGATGGCCAGCAGCAGGTCGCGTATGCCGAACCGCAGGCGGATAGGCTCGTCCGGTTCGGGCTCCTCTTCCTCGCTGTCGTACATGTCGGCCTGGTCTTCGCCGAAGGCGTGGCCCTTGGCCCGCAGGCGGGCGACGCGGCGGCGACGCTCCTGCTCTTGCTGCTCCTTCTTCTGCTTCTCGAGACGGTCCATGTAAAAGTGCGCCGTCGCCAGGCCGAGCATCGTCAGAGCGAACAGCATGGTCATGACAGACGCCGAGCCGAGCACCTTCGGAACGATCCGGATCAGCGTGATCAGGATCGCGACCCCCGCCGTGGCGGCCATGATGTGTTTTACGCCAAACCGCATCTGGAACGGTTCGTACTCGTAGTCGTGCTCGCGGCGGCTCTCGTCGGCGAAAATCTCGTCCAAGTCGACCGAGGATTCGGCGTCGTGCACTTCCTGATCGGCCATGCTGCGATGGTGATCGAGCACCCGCTGGTCGACCGGCTCGAGCTCGTACTCGTCCTCTTCGACCCCGCTTTCCGGGGGATACGTCGCCGAGGGCTCGACGTGGTGGGCCGGGCGGATGCCGCTGGCGCGGTCGCTGGGGTCGGTGTCGCCCAGGTCGCTTTCGTCGGGCTGCGGCTTACCGGGGGGCGTTTCGGGCATGGCAAAGCGGGGGAGGAGTAAGGCCGGGGCCCTCGAGAGCGGGTGTCCCGGGCAATCCTCCCATTTTTGGCTGTCAGGAACCGTTCGACAAGCGGTTCTCGGCAGAGTAAACAGGAGTGCCAGCCTCTTGGCTTCTTGCCCACCGCCCGAACCGACGCGTTCGGCCCTATCCCCCCTCCCGGTCGCCCGCCCCGCCCCCTGCGACCCGCGTAAAGACCGAGGATTGTCGCCATGCTTTGTTTGTTGACCGCACTGGGTAGCTACGGCGATGTCTACCCGGTCATCAAGCTCGGCGCCGCGTTGGCCGAACGGGGGCACCGTGTCAAGCTGCTCGCCAACCCGTACTTCGCCGAACCGATCGAGCGGGCCGGGCTCGAACTCGTGCCGGTTTCGACGCCCGAGGCGTACGAGCGGCTGACGCACGACCGTCGGCTCTGGCATCCGCTGCTGGGGCTGCGTGTGATCTTCCGCTGGGCCGCCACCGAGGCGATGCCCGACATCTACCAAGCGCTCGAGCGACTGCACGAGCCGGGCGAGACGGTCATCGGCGCCCACCCGCTCGACTTCGCCAGCCGCGTGGCGGCCGAGGCGTTGGGGGCGAACGTCACGTCGATCGTCTACGCGCCGATGACCGTGTGGAGCGATGACTCGCCGCCGCGTCTGCCCGGTGGGCTGGCCGGCCTCGGCTGGCCGCGCTGGTGGAACCGCATGATGCTCACCGTTGGCGAGCTGCTCGTCGAGCGGCGGTCGATCACCGGGCGGATCAACGCCTTCCGCGCGCAGAAGGGGCTCGGGCGGATCGGTCGCGTTTACCCCGACTGGGCGTTCGGCACGGGGCACACGCTCTGCCTGTACCCGGAGTGGTTCGGCCCGACGCCGATCGACTTGCCCGGCGAGTTCGACACGAGCGGTTTCCCCCTCGGCGGCGAGCCCGACGCGCCGCTCGACGCGGGGCTCGAGGCGTTCCTGCAAGCGGGCGACGCGCCGATCGTGTTCACCCCCGGCACGGCGAACCGCGCGGGGCGGGCGTTCTTCGCCGCGGCGCTCGACGCTTGCCGCCGGCTCGGCGCCCGCGGCGTGCTCCTCACCAAGTACCCCGAGCAGCTGCCCGACCCGCTGCCCGACTACGCGCACTGGGCGTCGCTCGCGCCGCTCGGGCCGCTGCTGTCGCGCTCGGCGGCGTTCGTCCACCACGGCGGGATCGGCAGCAGCGCACAAGGGCTCGCGGCCGGGGCGCCGCAGCTGATCCAACCGATGGCGTTCGACCAACTCGACAACGCCCACCGCCTCATCGAGTTGGGCGTGGCGGAAGAGCTCCTGCCGAGGGCGTTCACCGGCGCCGCCGTGGCCGCGGCGCTCAGCCGGTTGCTTGGCTCGACCGACACGGCCCGGCAATGCGAAGACCTGGCGGCGCGGTGCGACAGCAAGGCGGCTCTCGACGAGGCGTGCGAGTCGCTCGAGCGGCGTGTCGGAATCCCGACCACGCCTGCGAAGCCGGTGACCAAGCACCTGGCCGCCACCTTCGCCAAGCTGGCCTGAAGGGGAACGAGAACGCCGCGGCGTTCAAGCGTCGCGGTGGCAGGGCGTTCTAGCAGGGCGCGTCAGTAGGTGGCCGTGGGCCGCCATTGCTGCGAGAGGCGAGTCTGGTCGGCGCCGCCCGTCGCCACGCCGCTGAGGCCCGTGGCGGTTTGCAACGCCGCCACCCGGGCGGCCACCTGCGGCTGGAAGCGGTTGAGCGTCAGCGACCGCTGGTAGTTCTGCATCGCCTGTTGGTAGTCGCCCGCCTGATCGCGGAGCCGCCCGAGCGCCGTCAGCGCCCGCGCGTTGTTCGGGTCGGCGGTGAGCGCCGCCACGAGCTGGGCCTTGGCCTGCTCCGGCTGATTGGCCTCTTCCAGCAAACGGGCGAGTTCGATGTTCGGGGCCGGGTTGTTCGGGCTGGCGATCTTCCAGTTGTTCAGCAGCCGAAACGACGCGTCGGGACGCTCCGTGTCTTTGAGCAGCACCGCCAAACCGCGGTAGCAGTCGACGTGGTTCGGGTCGCGCTCCAGGCACTGGTTGTAGAGCACCTCGGCCTGACGCAGGTCGTCGGGCCGGTTGTAGGCGAGCCCGCCCTTGTGCAGCGCGGCGGCGAGGTTGTAGTAGCCGTCGGCCGAGTCGGGTGTTTTGGCGATGGCGGTCTGGAACTTCGAGGCCGCCTGCTGGTAGGCGCCCTGCTGGTAGAGCGCCACGCCCTCGGAGTTGAGAGTCTGGCTCTGCACGGAGTTGCAGCCTAGCTGGCCCGCCAGACCGACGCACGCCACGGCGAGCGCAGCGGCTCTGGCGCCGCAGCGTAACCGGGCGGGGGCTTGGCGAGAGGGGCTCAATGGCCGCGGGGTCTTGGGAGTCATGGCGTGCGTTGCGGGTAAGTACGTGCCTGGCTCGGGGATCGCCGGCCGAGCGGCCGACGCGTTGCGGGGTGGGGGACGTTAGCAGTCGCCCCAGGGCGCCGCAAGCCGGATCGTCCGCCCCCCTCGGTGCGTGGGCAAGTGGGTGGGCAAGCCACACGGCGGCGTCCCCTGCGGCGACGACCGGCACAACCGGTGCGACCGGCGCCAACCACGCCACGGTTCGCCGTCCCCCGGGCCGCACGCAGCGCCCCATGCGGCATACTTGCACAATCCGGTCTTCTTCCCTGGTTGGTGTATTTTCGCGCCGGGGGGGACCGATCCCTTACTGCATCGCCGAAGCTAGCACGGAAGCTTGCGTCCTTGGGCCCGAACGCCCGCACGACCACCCCCTCACCGACGCTAGTGGAGCCCCCGCCGTGGCCAAAAGCACGACCGCCAGTAAGACCAGCCGCACGAAGAAAGCCGCCCCCAAGACGAAGCGGGCTCCCGCTAGCAAGCCGGCCGCCAAGGCCAAGGCGACCGCCAAGAGCAAGGCTTCCAAGCCGGCCGCTAAGCGGGCGAGCCGGTCGAAGACCAAGGCCGAGGCGAGCGAGGAAGAGGTGAAGATCGACCGCCGCCGCAGCTCGCGCCGCGAGGAGCAAGCCGCCGGCGCCAAGGCCAAGCCCGCGGCCAAGGCCGCCGCCAAGAAGGCCGAGACGGCCGCCGCCGAAGCCCCCGCCGCCGACGCGGCGCCGAAGCTCGAACGCCGCAAGAAGGTCAACCGCCGTCGCCAGATCGACCCGACCACCTGCGAGCGTGACTACTCGAACGAAGAGGTCGAGTTCATGAGCGCCCTGGACGACTACAAGCGGAAGAGCGGCCGGATGTTCCCCACCTGCAGCGAGGTGCTCGAGGTGATCCGCGCCATCGGCTACGTGAAGCTCACCGGCGCCGAACTGGCCGCCCACACCACCGCGGCCGGCGAAGAGCTCGAGTCGCAGCTCGAAAGCCAGGCCCGCGAGTCGCTCGAAGAATCGGCCCAGCTGCGTGCCGAGGAGCCGGTCGAAGAATTGGAAGAGTCGATCTGATTGCGGGGAAAGAGACCTGACGAAAGCAAAACGGCCCGGGATCCACAGCGGTGGGTCCCGGGCCGTTCGCTCTAGGTGAGGCTCGCTCCGGGCACGGAGCGGCGGTGATTCTTACTCAGGACGCGACTCGGCGAACAGGTCGCGCAGCTCCTCGACGCTCGTCTCGCCGATCCGCTTGCCGCGGCCCTGGAGCTTCTCGTTCACCTTGATGACGGTTTCTTGCATCACGGCGTGGGTCTCTTGCGAGCCGCCGGCGAGCACGAAGTCCTGACCCCGCGTGAGCCGCTTGTGGCCGTCGTCGTTGTCAAAGGCCAGGCCGAGCAGCGCCGTGCGGGCGCGTTTGTCGCCGGAGGGGACGTTCATCAAGGGATCCTCGTGAGGCTCGATCGCAACGGTTGAAAGAGCGGCCGCGGTGGTTAAACCACGGGACACAGCCAGGCTGCCGGTGCGGCGAATCGGCAGCAGCCAGACGCATCGGGCGAAGCGCAGACAACTGGGCTCAGCGGCGGCGGGCCATGTCACGCAGCAAGTTGCTCGCCGCTTCGCGGCTGTCCTTGGACTGCGGGCCAGTCATCTTGGGCAGCTTGCCGGGTTTCTTCTTTTTGTCGCCCGCTTTAGAGTCGTCGGCGGCCTCGTCGCTTTCGGCGACGGTCTCTTCCGATTCGCTCTCCTCCGCTTCGATCGACTGTGTGTCGTCCATGCGGAAGGTCTGCGTCTCACGCAGCGAGGCGGGCTCGCGGTCGGCCTCGGCCGGGCCGAGCAGCCACTCGCTGATGCTGTCTTCGCCGACTTCGCCGCTCTTGTCGGCCTTGCCGTTGCCCGTGCCGCCGCTTGTCGCTGCCGCGGAATCGGCTTTCTGAGGCGTGCTCTCCGCGGCGGCCTTCGGCTGCCCGGAGTCGTAGCGGAACTCGAGCGGCCCGATGCGGATCTCGTCGCCGTGCGACAAGAGCGTGTCGCCCTCGATCTTATCGCCGTTCACGTGGGTGCCGTTGCGACTGCCGAGGTCGCGGACCGTCACCCCGTCCTCACCGCGAACGAATTCGCAGTGGCGGCGGCTGATGGCGTCGCTGCCGGTGCGGATGTCGGCCTCGCGCGAGCGTCCGACCAACAAACGCTCCTTTTTGAGGGCGACCGCTGCGCCCTTCTTCGCTCCTGCTAAGACCACAAGTTTCATCGCCTACCTCAAATCCCTTGGTTTGGGTGCGCGGACCTGATGTGAGACCGCTGCGGCGCCGTCCCGACGTCGCTCATCTGCCAGATCTTGGCGGCCAATCGAGGCAAGCCAAATCTTGGCATACTGGAGGAGGAGTCGCCGCGGCGCCTGCTTTCTTACGATAGCTGTCTGAAAACGGGTCGCGACCCACCAACTCTAACGCATTTTGCCCGGTGGCCTAAACCCCCCCTTGGGGGAGGTCCAGTGTTCTAAAGTATGCTTGCTATAAGCCCCGACGTCAGCTTCCTACAAGTAACTTTTCGGCCGAAAGCCTGTCATGGCGTTAACGCCGTTCGATCCAGCCGCGGTCGCTAAACCGGCTGGTTTCGAGACGAATGGCTTCGGCGTGCTCCTCGGGAGTGAGCTCCGAAACGACACCTGCGCTTGGCAGTAATTGCCCAAGTCCCTTCTGCATAAGGCTTTGCAGCCGAGCCTTGTCGATCTCCGCAAGGCCCAATTCGCGCAAGCCCGGCAGTTGCGGGGCGTGCGGCGAAGCCGCGAGCAGCACGCCGCCATGCTGCAACACCGCCCCGCGACGTTTTCTCTGAGCACTGCCACAAATCTTCCACAAGACGTCGCTGCCAGGGCCCTCGGCGGGGGGGCTCAGCAGGTCACCCTCGGATCGCCGCAAAAAACAGAGAAACGGCTCGCTCGCCGGCGGCGGGGCCGGCGGGACCTTTGGGTCGTCGTGCAAACGCAAGGCGAGCGTGGCGCCACGCTCGCGTGCGTACTCGCTGATGGCGCCGATCAGCAGCCGGTGGGCCGCCAGGTTTAGCGGCTCGGCCGCCGCCGCCAGGGCCGGCGAGCCTTCGGGCAGGGCGAGGCTGTAGGTCAGCTCGTGGTGGTGCACCAGCGCGCCGCCGCCGCTCGACCGGCGCACCACGGTCAGCCCCTCGGCTTCCGGCAGCTGACGGCGGTCGGCGTACGGCTGGAAGTAACCGAGCGACAGCGTCGGCTCGCTCCAACGGTAGAGCCGCAGCGCGGGGGCGCCGCCGTCGGCAACGCTGTCGAGCAGCGCCTCGTCGACCGCCATGTTCCACGCGCCCTTGAGCGGCGGGTCGATGATGAGGCGGCTTGTAGTCGGCATCGATTCCTAGCCTCACGCCAAGGCGCGAAGTGGCAAAGAAGATGGAAGAGCGTCCTTTGCGTCTTCGCGCCTTTGCGTGAGAACTCTTACCCGCAATAACACAGCACGGTCTTGCGCGCCGCGGCCACCTCGTCGGGGCGGCTGATCGGCGTCGTGTGCGGCGCGTCGTGCAGCAGTTCGGGGTCTTCTTCGGTGACACGGAACAGCGCCTCGGCGAACGCGTCGAGCGTTTCCTTGCTCTCCGACTCCGTGGGCTCGACCATGATCGACTCCTTCACGCTGAGCGGGAAGTACACCGTGGGGGCGTGGAAGCCGTGGTCCAAGAGTCGCTTGGCGAGGTCCATCGCCGACACGCCGCGCTCGCTCTTGAGCTTCGCGGCGGTGGCCACGAACTCGTGCATGCAGCGGTCGCCCTGCGGGACGGGCAAGAAGTGCTTCACGCGGCTCAAGAGGTAGTTGGCGTTCAAGACCGCCTGCTCGCTGACACGCTTCAGCCCGTCGGGGCCGTGGGTCCTCATGTAGCAGTAAGCCCGCACCAGCACGCCGGTGCTGGCGAAGAACGACCGCACGCGACCGATCGACTTGGGGCGATCGAAGTCGAGATAATAGTAATTCCCCTCCCCCAAGGGGGGCGCGCCGGGTACCAGGGTTCTACCCCCTCCCCCTGCCGGGGAGGGGGATGTTTGATCTGACCTCTCGTCTCCGGCCTCCGGCCTCTTGCCCACCACCGGCGCCGGCAAGTAAGGCCCCAGCTTCTCGGTGACACAGATCGGCCCCGCGCCGGGCCCGCCGCCGCCGTGCGGGCCGCTGAACGTCTTGTGCGGGTTGAAGTGCTGCATGTCGGCGCCGAAGTCGCCCGGCCGCGACACGCCGAGGATCGCGTTCATGTTGGCGCCGTCCAAGTAGACCAAGCCGCCGCGCTCGTGCACGGCGTCGGCCAGCTCGCGCATCGCCGGCTCGAACACGCCCACGGTGTTCGGGTTGGTGATCATCAGCACGGCGATCTCGTCGTCGAGCTTCGCGTGGAAGTCGTCGAGGTCGACGGCGCCCGACTGGAGCGTTTTGACCGTCACCGAGTCGAAGCCGGCCATCGCCGCGCTCGCCGGGTTGGTGCCGTGGGCGTTGTCGGGCACGAGCACCTTGGTCCGCTTCTCATCGATGTCGCGGAAGTAGGAAGCCGCCACCAGCAGCGCGGCCAACTCGCCCTGAGCCCCGGCGGCCGCCTGCAGGCTGCAGCACGGCAGGCCGGAGATCTCGCTCAGGTACTCCTGCACCTCGTACAGCAGCCGCAGCATCCCCTGGATCGACTCCTCGGGCTGGTACGGGTGGACGTGGGCCATGCCCGGCAGCGCGGCGGCCCGCTCGTTCCGCTTCGGGTTGTGCTTCATCGTGCACGACCCGAGCGGATAGAAGTGCGTGTCGACGCTCATGTTCTCTTTGGAGAGATTCACGAAGTGCCGCACGACCTGCGGCTCGCTCAGCTCGGGCAGGGCCGGCGGCGCGTCGGCGAGCGCGGCGGCGGGCAGCAGCTCGGCCGCGTCGCGCGCGGGCACGTCGCACTCGGGCAACCGCGTGGCGCGGCGGCCGGGCTTGGAGAGGTCGAACAGGAGCTGCGTGTCGCGGGTGTTTCGCATCGGTTTATGGGTTCACCACAGAGGCACAGAGAGCACAGAGGAAGTGAGGAAGTAATGGAATCTGACAGCGCTATGTGGACGCAATCAACTGTTTGAGGGATTGGAATTCAGATTCAGGGAGTCGCATCCGCCTGCCCGTTTTTACGATTCGGTCGTATTGCGATTGCAGGATCTTTGTATCGTTCTCGTAGAGCTGGCAGCAGGCATGATCTAACGCTAAACCCCATTCACGGTGGTCGAGGAATTCGAAAGCGATATCGAAATCACGCTGACCAAGCAGAGGCATGAGATCGGATAGCAACTCGCTCAATTCTGTTTCGATCGCAGGCTTGAACCACATTGCTATTTCCTCCGTGCTCTCTGTGCCTCTGTGGTGAATACTATTCACCCAATCCCCACCGCGACTTCTTGCTCCGTCGTGCTCGTCGTGCCGTCGGGGTTCCCCACCAAGACCTCGACGAGTCGGTCGATCTCCGCCTTCGTTCGCTTCTCCGTGACCGCGATCAGCAGGCAGTCGGCGAGTTCCGGGTACCAGCGACCCAACGGCACGCCCGTCAGGTAGCCCGCATCGAGGCCGTCCTGCACCAAGCCTTCGGTGTCGTTCTCGCAGTCGCGGATCACAAACTCTTTGAACGTGGGGGCGTCGAACGCCCGCTCGAAGCGGCCGCTCTCGCAGAGGCGCTCGGCCAGGTAGCGGCTCTTCTGCAGGCAGAGGTTCGCCGTTTCTTTGAGGCCCTCGGGGCCCAACAGAGCGAGGTAAACCGTCGCCCGCAGGGCGAACAGCGCCTGGTTCGTGCAGACGTTGCTGGTCGCCTTGTCGCGGCGGATGTGCTGCTCGCGTGTTTGCAGAGTCAGCACGTAGCAAGGCTTGCCGCGGCGGTCGGTTGTCTTGCCGACGATGCGGCCGGGCATGCGGCGCACCAGCTTCTCGCTGCAGGCGATCACGCCCAGATAGGGGCCGCCGTACTGCATCGCCGTGCCGAGCGACTGGCCCTCGCAGACGGCGATATCGGCGCCCCAGTCGCCGGGACGCTTGAGTAGACCCAGGCTGATTGGGTCGAACGCCGCCACGACCAACGCGCCGGCGTCGTGGGCCGCTTGGGCGAGCGTTTCGGCGTCTTCGACGCAGCCAAAAAAGTTGGGCTGCTGCACGACGACACACGCCGTGTTGTCGTCGAGCGCCTCGATCAGGTCGGCCGCCTCGGTCACGCCATTGGGCGTGGGGACCGTGACGAGCTCGACGCCAAGGTTCGCTACGTACGTGGCGATCGTCTCGCGGTACTCCGGGTGGAGGCCCGCCGACAGGACGACCCGCTTGCGCTGGCCGCCGGCGGCAAGGGACATCAGCACCCCTTCGGCCGCGGCGCTGGCGCCGTCGTAGAGGCTGCTGTTCGACACGTCGAGGCCCGTCAAACGGACGATCATCGACTGGTACTCGAACATCGCCTGCAGGTTGCCCTGCGCCACCTCGGCCTGGTACGGCGTGTAGCTGGTGTAGAACTCGCTCCGCGAGGCGACCACGTCCACCACGGCCGGCACGAAGTGGTCGTACGACCCGCCGCCGAGAAAGCAGACCGCTGTCGCGGCGTTAAGGTTCTGCTCGGCGAGCTTGTTGAGGTGCTGGTCGAGTTCCATCTCCCCCATCGCCGGCGGCAGGTCCAGGGGCCGGCCGAGGCGCAGGCTCTCGGGGACCATCTCGAACAGCTCGTCGATCGAAGAGACGCCGATCGCGGCGAGCATCTCTTGTTCGTCTTCGGGGGTGTTGTAGGTGAAAGGCATACAAGGATTGCGGATTGCGGAATTCGGATTGCGGAATACTTGCCGACTGACTGATGCGGAAGGGCGGATCTGGCGAGCACGGAATCCGCATTCCCCAATCCGCAATCGTCAGGCTTGCTCTGCGCAGAGCTTCTCGTAATCGGCGTGGCTCTTCAGGGCCTCGAGGCCCGCCTCGTCTTCGATGCGGATCTTGCAGATCCAGCCCTCGCCGTACGGGTCTTCGGAGATTTTCTCCAAGTTGTCCTCCAGCGCCGAGTTGGCCTCGACCACCTCGCCGGAGACCGGGCTGTAGATGTCGCTCACGGCCTTGACCGACTCGACCTCGCAGATCGGCTCCTTGGCCGTCACGGTGCGGCCCGGCTTGGGGAGCTCGATGAACACCAGGTCGGTGAGCGACTCGACGGCGAAGGCCGAGATGCCGAGCGTGGCGACCTTGGCGCCGTTCTCTTCGGCAACAGCGATCCACTCGTGTGTGTCGGCGTAAAGCAGTTCTTCAGGTTTCATGTCGTCGGTATTCACCACTGAGGGCACAGAGAACACATAGAAACGATAGGAGCGAAGTTGACTTTGAGTAGCCGACGACCCATGGTCGTGGCGCCGTGTCGCGATCAAGCGTCGCGTTTGTAAAAGGGCAGGGGGGCCACGGTCACCGGCGCCGGGGCGCCGCGCAGGTCGACCTCCAGCTCGGTCCCAACGGGCGCCAGGTCGGACGAGACGTACGCCATGGCGATCGGCCGCTCGAGCGTGGGCGAGTAGCAGCCGCTCGTCACGCGGCCGACCACTTGGCCGTCGTTCAGCACGGGGTACCCTTCGCGCGGCGTCCGTTTGCCGTCGAGCACCAGCCCGACCCGCACCTTTCCGCCGGGGTCGGATTGGGCGTCGGCGATCGCCTTGGCGCCTTGGAAGTCGCGGTCTTTGAGGTTCACCGCGAAGCCGAGGCCGGCCTGCATCGGGTTGATCTCTTCGCTGAGCTCGTGGCCGTAGAGCGGCATGCCGGCCTCAAGACGCAGCGTGTCGCGGGCGCCGAGGCCGCAAGGTTGCAGCGTCACGCCGATCTCCTCGGCCGCCGCCATCAGCGCCAGCCACAGCTTGTCGGCCAGTTCCGCGGCGACGACCAGCTCGAAGCCGTCCTCGCCGGTGTAGCCGGTGCGGCTGATCTCGATCGGCTCGCCGTCGAGGGCGTCGAGGGCGATCTCGTCGCGGGTGTAGTACTTCATCGCCGCGGCGTCGAAGCCGGGCAAGACGCGGGCGACGATGTCGAGCGCCTTGGGCCCCTGCAGGGCGAGCATCGCGGTCCGCTCGGTGAGGTCGTCGAAGGCGACGTCGAGGCCGATCGCGCGGTCGGCGAGCAGCTTCACCACCGGCGCGTGGTTCGAGGCGTTCGCCACCACGCCGAACGACTCCTCGCCCGTGCGCGAGACGAGCACGTCGTCGACCACGCCGCCGTGCTTGTTGCAGAGCAGCGAGTAGCGGACCTTGCCGACCGGTGTGCCCGTGATCTTACGCGTGCAAGCGCGGTCGAGCATCGCCTCGGCGTCGGGGCCCGTAATCCGCAGCCGCGCCATGTGCGACACGTCGAACAGGCCGGCCTCGCGGCGCACGGCGTGGTGCTCGTCGATGATCGAGCCGAAGCGGAGCGGCATCGCCCAGCCGGCGAAGTCGACCATCTTCCCGCCCGCCGCTTGGCAACGGTCGTAGAGCGGCGTCTTCAACAGAGTGGCGGCGGGAGCGGCGATGGCGGTCATCCTTGGACCAGGCGGGGCGGGGGTTCCCCCATATGTTACTGACCTAGGCCCCGGTAAAAAGGCCTCGGCTTGGGAAAAGGGGGGAACCGCCAAGACGCCAAGAGCGCCAGGAAGGTAGCTGGACAGGATCAACACGATTCAGGGGATCCGCATGAAATGCTTTTCCTGTCGATCCTGTTGGATCCGGTCAAAACTTACTACCACGGCGCGTCATGGCGTCCTTGGCGACTTGGCGGTTCACGTCTCACCGCTTCTTGCGGCCTTTTTTCTTCTTGGGCGGGGGAGGATTGGTCCCCTTCTTGGCGCCCGATTTCTTTGGGCCCGGCCCCTTAGCGCCCGACCCCTTTGCGCCCGACGGCTTAGCGCCCGACGGCTTAGAGCCCTTGCCTTTGCCGCGGTGGGGCTTGCCCCCCTTCTTCTTGCCCCCGCTTCCGCCACGCGGCGACTTGCCGATCTTGCCCAGCAGGCGGAAGTCGAGCTCGCGGTCGTCCGGGTCGACCTTCGCCACCGCCACCCGCACCGTGTCGCCTAGGCGGAACGTTGAGCCGGCCCGCCGGCCGGTGATCGAGTGGCTCGCGCGGTCGTACTCGAAGTAGTCGTCGCCCAAGGCAGTGATGTGCACGAAGCCCTCGGCCGGCAACTCCTTGCCGGCGATGAACAGCCCGAACCGCTCGACGCCGGTGATGACGCCTTCCATCTCCATGCCGATCTTGTCGGCGAGGTAATTCAGCAGCTTGACCTTCTTGAGCTCGCGCTCGGCCTGCGCAGCGCGGTGCTCGCGGTCGCTGCAGTGGTCGCCCTGGGTGAACACGGTGGCGAGGTCTTGGACCGGCTTCTTGCCCTCGCCCGACTCGAACCGGTTCAGCTCGTCCAGCAGGCGGTGCACCGTGAGGTCGGGATAGCGGCGGATCGGCGAGGTGAAATGGCAATACTCCTCGCTCGCCAGCGCGAAGTGGCCCACTTCCTCCGGGCTGTAAACGGCCTTCTGCATCGACCGCAGCACGGCGAAGTTCACGGCCGGGCCGCGGGGGTCGTCCTTCACCCGGTCGAGGAGTTCTTGCAGCTCGAAGCGGTCTTGCAGGTTGTCGGCCGGCAGCCCCAAGCCGCGGACGAACTCGGTGAGCGCCTTCATCTTGCGCTCGTCCGGATTGCCGTGCGTGCGGCGCAGGAAGATCATGCCGGCGTCCGAGAGCCGCCGGGCGACCGCCTCGTTGGCGGCCAGCATGAACTCCTCGATGATCTGGTGGCTCTCGGTGTTCTCGGCCCGGTGGGCGCCGGTCACGCGGCCGTCGTCGTCGAGGTCGATCACGATCTCGGGCATGTTCAGCTCAAGGGCGCCGCGTTCGAAGCGGCGGCGACGCAGGATCATCGCCAGCTCGAACATGCGGCCGAGGAGTTCGTCGACCGCGGGGGTGAGCGTCTGCACGACCTCGCCCGGTTTTTTCTCGCCGTTCAGCCCCTTCTCCGCCAAGTACTCGTCCACCTCCTCGTAGGCGAACCGCCGGCAGCTCTTGATCGCGCTCTTCACCACGTCGCACGCCACCGGCGCCCCGTCCGGGGTGAACTCGATCTTGGCGGTCATCGCGTAGCGGACTTTGTCCGGCTGCAGGCTCGCCAAGTTGTTGGAGATGATCTCCGGCAGCATCGGGATCACCTCGTCTGGCAGGTAGACGCTCGTGGCGCGGTCGTACGCCTCGCTGTCGAGGGCCGACTTGGGCTGGACGAAGTGCGACACGTCCGCGATGTGGACGCCGAGGAGCCAATGGCCCCGCTCGATGCGTTCCAAGGAGATCGCGTCGTCGAAGTCGCGGGCCGTCACGGGGTCGATCGTGACGACCGTCTCGGCCGTGAGGTCGTGGCGGCCCTCTTCGATCGTATTGTGCTCGTCCACTTTGGCGAACAATGTCGCCTGGTGGCGGGAGTCGTCGAGCACGTCCTCGGGGAAATCGCCAGGCAGGCCGAACTCGTACTTGATCGACATCGTGTCGACGCCCGGCTCGCCGTGCTCGCCGAGGATTTTTGAGATGACCCCTTCGCCTTCGTGCGAGTGGCTCGGGAAGCGGACCATCTCGACCACGACTTTGTCGTCGTCCTTGGCGCCCTTGGCGCCGGGGTCGCCCACGTAGATCGGCGCGCCGAACACCTTGCCGTCGATCTCGACGAGGCCCTGGCCGTCTTGCTCGAAGTACTTGCCGACGAACTGGTTCGTGGCCCGCTCGACGACGTCGACGATCTTGCCCTCCGGCTTGCCGCGGTAGCCGCTGCCGCCGATCGAGATGCGCACCTTGTCGCCGCTCGCCGCGTCGCCGGCGTTGCGCTGGTTGACGTAGATGTCGTCGTCCTTGCCGGCGCTCGCCGCGGTCCCCTCGGGCCTGAGGAAGCCGTCGCCCGAGCTGA
Organism: Pseudobythopirellula maris; assembly: GCF_007859945.1. Lineage (GTDB taxonomy): Bacteria > Planctomycetota > Planctomycetia > Pirellulales > Lacipirellulaceae > Pseudobythopirellula > Pseudobythopirellula maris. The sequence goes on from NZ_SJPQ01000005.1 coordinate 51,131, forward strand.
CGCGGCGGAACACGCCGACCACGTGCTTGCCACGTTTGACGGGCTGGCTGCGGGCGGCGGGACGCTCGATCTTGTCCGTCTTCGGTTCGGCCTTGTCGGCCTTGTCGGTTTCGTCAGCGGCGCCGGCGGGGGCGTCGCCCGATTCTTGCTTCGCCTTGCGGCGACGCTGGGGGGGCTCGTCGCCGCCGATGATCGTGCGGCCGTCGCCCGGAGGCGGGGGCGGGTCGTGGCTCTCGACCGCCTCGATCCCCTCGCGCGACGGGTGCTCCTCGTCGATCGGCAGCACCAGGTGGTTCGGCCCGTAGTCGAGCTCGCCCGCGCGGACCATCTTCTTGATGGTCTTGCGGAGCTGCGCGGCGGCCTCCTCGCCGAGCCCCAGCTTCTCGGCGATGACACGCGGCTTCAACGGCCGGTAGGCCGGGTTGCTGGTGTAGGTGATGACCGCGGCGCGGAGTTCGTCGTGCAAAGGAGGGACCCGAGGTTAGGTTAATCGGTCGAGGTCGGCGAGGTCTTGGGGGCGACCGCTCGCCTTCTTATTCGTACGTAAATCGTCCAAAGAAATCACGCTGATCGAGACCCCGTCGATCTCGGTCGCCAGTCGCCGGGAATAAGCGTCGGCGAATTCGAGGCCCGAAATCCCGGTGAGCAGATCGATCCGCATGGGGGGAACTCCGATCTGAAAGACGCGATCCGGCTCAGCGAGCGCCGCCGCATCGACGGTCGCTCCCGAGAGGCCGAAACGCCGCAGCACGGAAGCGAGCCGGGCCGCGTTCTCTTCGCTCGGTTTGACCCAGGCGTCGATGTCGCCCGTGGCCCGCACGTGTCCGTGCAGGTTAACGGCGAAACCGCCCACGAGCAGGTACTCAACCCCCTCGGAGCGGAGCAACTCGAAGAACTCTTTGAAGTCGGGTGGTAAGTGGATCGTAGCCATAGTGAATCCGTCGGAGCGTCTCCATGGCCTCGAAACGCTCCTGGGGCGTTTTCGACCGCCAGTAATCGAGGTCGTCGGGCGCCTCGTGGAGCCCGGCCGAACGGAACGCGGTTTTGTCGACGCCTTGCATAATTTCATTCTACCCTACAACCGGCCGGTAGAGTCCCCCCCTACGCCACCCACGCCGGCGACCAAACCACCACGTCGAGCCGCTCTGCAAAGTGTAGCAGAGCGGGCGGGCCTTCGATCCCCAGCCCGTGCGGGGCGAGCATCGTATTGGTCTCGATCTCGCATGCCGCTCGGCGCAGCGGCCAGGCGATGTGGTGCACTTCGGTGCACGAGACGCGACCGCCGCCGGGCGTCGTCTTGCGGGCGAACAGGCAATAACGCTCCGTGAGCCAGTGCTCAAGCGAGCCTGGCTTCGAGGCGTACGGCGTCCCGATCGGCCGGTAGCGGCCCACAAAGCGGGCTTCGCCCTCGGCTCGCTGAGAGTCGTAGGCGAACCAATCATCGTGGCGAGACAGCCTCATCGCCGCGCGGTGATAAGGCAGATGAAAGAACTTGCGAGCGGCCCAGATCGCCAACCGGTTCGTCGCGTCGAGGCTGAGGAACCACACGCCCGGCTTGCCGCCAAGCGTGACGTATGTCCGCACGTTCAGCTCCGGGAAGGCCGACACGCCCGGCATGTCGGGCAGCGGTCGCCGCATGACGCCCGCCATGCGGAACGGCACGAGGCCGATCCAGGCTTGACCGTCAAACGTGTCGATCTCCAGCGGCTCGGGGATCAGCGGCCGGAGCTCATCGACGCCCAGCGGCCAGTGGGCGAACAGCAAGTCGAGCCAGCTTTGGCGCCAAGTCCACGCGCCCGGCGGCAGCGGCCACGGGCGGTGGTCGGTCTGCGCGAGGGTCGCGGCGTACTTACAAGACATACCGCATTCCGAACTCCGCGTTCCGCATTTCGAATTCCTTACCGCTCGCCCTTCCAAACCTTCCGCTCGATGTTCGGGTAGTACTGCGTCCAGTTGCTGTCCGCGTTCGGGCAGTCGTTGATCAGGCCCGAGAAGCTGGCGAGCTTGGCGTCCAGGTTGTCGAGCTGGTTGAGCGCGACGGCTTCTAAAGTCATCGGCAGCTTCGAAGAGCCGAAGGCGTACTCGCCGTGGTGGCTGATGATCATGTGCTTGAGCTCCATGAGCAGCGTCGCCGGGATCGGCTGCCCCGAGATGCGTTCCGCCTCGCGGGCCTTCTCGTCGAGCGTGGTGATCGCCAGCACCATGTGGCCGAGCATCTGGCCCTCGTCGGTGTAGGCGATCTCCTTGTCGTAGCTCAGCTCGGTCACCTTGGCCGAGTCGTGCAGGAAGGCGCCGATCAGCAGCTTCTCGCCGTCGAGCTGCTTGTAGCGCGGCGCCACCAACAAGACCAGTTCGAGCAACGACAGGGTGTGCTCCAAGAGCCCGCCGTGGTAGCCGTGGTGGTTCTTCATGCCGGCCGGGGCGCGGCAGAACTTCTCGGTGAATTCCTCGTCGGCGAAGTAGGCTTTCACCAGCGCGGCCAGCGGCGGCGACTTCACGGAGTTGAGGATCTCGGTGAGCCGCTCGGCCATCACGCGCACGTCGTCCGACTGCAGCGTGCGGAAGTCGGCCTCGTCCACTTCGTCGGGGCGCGCTTTGCGGATGCTCTGGGCGATCAACTGCATGGTGCCCTGGAACAGCTGCGTCGAGCCCTCCACCACCACGTAGTCGCCGTTCTCGAACGCCTTGTAGTCGTTCTCGCTGGCGTTCCACATGCGCGTGGAGATCGAGCCGCCGCGGTCGCTCAGGTCGAGCTGCAGGTAAAGGTTGCCCTGGCGGTTGGGACGCAGCTGCTTGGCGCTGGCTAGGAAGACCTCGCGGACCTGCTCATTGTGGGCGAGCTGATTGACAAAACGACGAGACATGCTGATGCGGCCAGTGTTTGCTAGAGACGGGAAATGCGGTGTGCGGCAAGGTGTGAGCCTAGCAGATTGCCGTCCTTTACGCGGGGGGGCGGCGGGTGCGGCATTCCAGCGGGGGCCGGCTTTGCCGTAGAATGCCCGCCCCCGAAGCGATTCCGCTTTCGGCGTCCCGATCACCTCACTTTTAGAACACCGCCCCGCGCTGTCCCTCGCCGCCGCCATGCCCAAAAACGCCATTTCCCCCACCCGCTCCGAAAACTACCCGGAGTGGTACCAGCAGGTCGTCAAGGCGGCCGACCTGGCCGAGAACTCCGACGTCCGCGGCTGCATGGTCATCAAGCCGTGGGGCTACGCCATCTGGGAGAACATCCAGCGGCGGCTCGACGCGATGTTCAAGGCCACGGGGCACGAGAACGCTTACTTCCCTTTGTTCATCCCGATGAGCTTCCTGGAAAAGGAGGCCGAGCACGTCGAGGGGTTCGCCAAGGAGTGCGCCGTGGTGACGCACCACCGGCTCGAGCCGGACGGCGAGGGGGGCCTCAGGCCCGCGCCTAGCGCCAAGCTCGACGAGCCGCTCATCGTGCGGCCCACGAGCGAGACGATCATCGGCGCCACGTTCGCCCGCTGGGTGCAGAGCTACCGCGACCTGCCGATCCTGATCAACCAGTGGGCCAACGTCGTGCGGTGGGAGCTGCGCACGCGGATGTTCCTCCGCACCGCCGAGTTCCTCTGGCAGGAGGGCCACACCGTGCACGCCACGAGCGAGGAGGCCGAGCAGGAGACGCGCATGATGCTCGACGTGTACGCCACCTTTGCCGAAGAGGCGATGGCGATGCCGGTCATCAAGGGCGAGAAGACCGCCGGCGAGCGGTTCCCCGGCGCCGTGGCGACCTACTCGATCGAAGCGCTCATGCAGGACAACAAGGCGCTGCAGGCCGGCACGAGCCACAACCTCGGCCAGAACTTCTCCAAGGCCCAAGAGATCAAGTTCCAGAGCCAGGCGGGCGAGCTGGAGTTCGCCTGGACCACGAGCTGGGGCGTTTCGACCCGGCTGGTCGGCGGGCTGATCATGACCCACTCGGACGACGACGGCCTCGTGCTGCCGCCGCGCCTTGCGCCGGCTCATGCGGTGATCTTGCCGATCTACAAGAACGACGCCGAGCGCGACATCGTCTTGCCTTACGCCCAGTCGCTCAAGGCCGAGCTCGAGGCGCAGCAGTACGACGGCGAGCCGGTCCGCATCCGCATCGACGACCGCGACCTGCGCGGCGGCGAGAAGAAGTGGCAGTGGGTCAAACGCGGCGTGCCGCTGCGGCTGGAGGTTGGCCCGCGCGACGTGGCGGGCGAGGGCGTTTTCGTCTCCCGTCGCGACACGAACGCCAAAGGGCAGGGGACCCCGCGGGCCGAGCTGGTGGCGACGATCGCCGACACGCTCGTCGAGATCCAGCAGGGATTGTTCGACCGCGCCCTGGCCGCCCGCCAGGAGGCCACGGTCGAGATCGACTCGCTCGAGAAGTTCGAGAAGTTCTTCGCCGAGGGCAAGCCGGGCGGCTTGGTCTGGGCGCCGTTCGTCGACGGGCCCGAGATGGAGGCCAAGCTCAAGGAGCTGAAGGTGACGGCCCGCTGCGTGCCGCTCGACGAGCAAAGCGGTGGCACGCCCGGCCTGCCCACCGGCTCGGGGAGCGGCAAGTGCCTGTTCACCGGCGCGGCGACCGACAAACGGGCCGTCTTCGCTCGGGCGTACTGACGCCCTCTTCGGCGTGGTTCGCCGACGCCATTTGTCGACGCCATTTGTCGACGCCATTTGCGGTCGCCTGTAGGGACCGCCCTCTGTGGCGGTCCGAACCCCGGCGGGCGAGCGTGTCCCCCCCTTTGCTCCGGGTGTGAGAGCAGCGAAAGCCCTTGGTTCGCGTGTACCCGGGGCTGGAACGCCACAGAGGGCGTTCCCTACAGATTGGAATCCAGCGGGCTGAAATCTGGCGGGTCGAAATCTGGCGGAAAAACAGCAGCCGCGGGCCGCTTGACACCGATAGTGTACGGGTGTATACATTCGGTCGTCTTGCCCGTTTTCTCCTTTGCCCGAGGAGCCCCGCCGATGCCCGGTTGCCTGTTCACGTTCTACGCCCATTCCCAGCGGGAAGAGGGCTTTTCGCCCGACCACCAGCGGCGGCTGATCGACGCCGCCTACGACGCGCAGAGCCGGGGCCGCCTGGCGTTGTGTGCGGCGGCGGCCACCCGGGACCAGCTCGAGTTGCTGGTGCTGTGGGCCGACGACCGTCCCCAAGGCCGGGTGGGCGATCACCTGCAGGGCGTGTTGGAGCGCGGCATGCGGAGCGAGTTTAGTCCCGACTTGTCGGCCTCCTGGAGCCGCAGCGGTTGGCTCGACGGCCGCCGCTGCGACCGCCGGCTGAGGAATCGCACCCACTACGATTGGCTCGTCGGCCGCCTGGCGGGCGAACGCGACGGCTGTTCCTGGAGCCGCGAAAACTCGTGGACCCGTGAAAAAGGGTTCCTGACACCCGACTCCAAGCGTCTGGGGGGCTTGGGGCGTCGTCCGACGGCCGCATGAGATCGTCCCCCCTAGGGGCGTAAGCCTCTGCCGGCCTACGACGCCCAGTCGACCCATGTGCCAACCCAACAGACGCTCCGGCATATCGGCCGTTGGGGCTTGGAGGTATTCCCCGCCGCTGGTTTGACCAGGACGGGCCGTGTTCTAAAATCGGGGGATGAAAGTCTTCCCCCTGTTTATCGTCTCGGCACTGGCCGGGGTTGTTGCTGGCGCCGCGCTGGGATATTCCCGCGCCGCTCCGCAGGCCCACGAAGCGGCCGACTCGTCGGCGCACGTCTCTTCATCGAGCCCGGCGGCGGCAAGCCTGCCGCCCGACGAGACCCCGCGCGTCGAGGTCGACCAGGCGAACTACAACTTCGGCAAGATGCAGCGCGGCTCGACCGAATCGCACGAGTTCGTGTTCACCAACAGCGGCACGGCGCCGCTGTACCTGGAGGTCGGCCGCACGAGTTGCAAGTGCACGCTGGGCAACGTATCGAACGAGCCGCTCGCGCCGGGCGACTCGACCCCGGTGCGGCTCGAGTGGACCGCCCTGACCCAAGGGGGCGATTTCCGCCAGACCGCCGCGGTGCGCACGAACGACCCCAAACGCCCGCGCGTCGATCTGGCGGTGGAGGGATCGGTGATCGAAACGGTCGGCCTCACGCCGCGCGATTTCATGCTCAACACCCTCGCGGCGGGCGAGGAGAAGTCGGCCTCGGTGCGGTTCGTGTCGTTCGAAGAGGACGAGTTCGAACTCACGGCCACGATGGCCCCCACCTCGCGCAACCCCGATCGGTTCGAGCTCGATGTCGTTGCGCTCGGCGACGACGAGCTCTCCGACGAGGGCGCCAAATCCGGCTACCGCATCGACCTGCGCGCGCTCGAGGGCCTGCCGCTCGGCAGGATCAACGACCTGGTCGAGCTCAAGACCTCGCTCCCGACGAAACCGAATCTGTTCGTGCCCGTGATGGGCGTGGTCGAGGGCGACATCTCGGTCCACGGCCGCGGCTGGGTCGAGTCGCTCGGCGTGCTGCGTCTCGGGGCCGTCGAGAGCGACGAGGGCGCCACCGCCAAACTGCTGCTGAGCGTTAAAGGCGTCTTTTCCGACGAGACCGAGTTCACCCTGCTCGAAGTCGATCCCGAGGATGGCTTGCGGATCGAGTTGGGCGAGCCCTCCTCGCCCCGCGACGGGGTGCGGCACGTGCCGCTCACCATCACGCTGCCGCCGGGGCTGCCGATCATGATCCGCAACGACACGGCGCAGGGCCAAGGCATCGGCTTGATCCGTCTCGGCACTACCCATCCCAAGGTGCCGACGATCGACATCGGCTTGCAGTTCAGCGTTTACTGATCCGCGGGTGGCGGCACTGCTAGCGGCTGCGGGAGTGGATTCCTCGCGGCGAGCGGCCGAAAAGACATGGGGGCTCTGCGCGCGTAGCGCCGCGCCTTTTTGTCATTTTGATCCGTTGATCCGCCACACGCCTCTCCGCACTTATCACAGGCGAGCCATGCCCTCGACGCCGAGTCACGCCACGTCCCGCACCCGCCGCCGAGCCGCGCTCGGGGCCGTGATGGTTCTCGTGCTCTTTGGCGCCGGCGCCGGCCGGCCCGGCGCCGAGCCGCAAGCGGCGCCTGCTGCGCCCCAGCGCATCGTGCTCGACGCGGCCCTTCCCGCGGCCCAGTCTCCGCCGAAGGTGACGCTCCGCCTGGCGGCCTTGCCGAGCGACGCGAAGACGCCGCAGCCGTCGGGGCCCAGCTTTCAGCGCGCCGAGTTCGATCCCGACGCGTACCGCCTGGAGGACTACGACCTGGGTCGCTTCGATCTCGACGAGGAGGCGGTCGAGCGGTTCCGGCATGCCGCCGAGCACCTCGCCGCGCACGCCCGCAAGCCGAAGCCCGATCCGATCGCGACCAACGGCGAGCTGTTCGTCGGTTGGACCAAGCCCGAGGCGGTGCTCTTGTTCACCGGCGAGCAGATGGGCTACCTCGAGCCGTGCGGTTGCGCGGGGCTCGAGAACCAAAAGGGGGGCCTGAAGCGGCGCCACACGCTGCTCAAGTCGCTCGCCGACGCCGGCTGGCCGATCGCGGCGATGGACGCCGGCGGCCAGATCCGCCGCTTCGGTCACCAGTCGCAGATCAAGTTCCGCCAGTCGGTCGAGGCGCTCGCCGAGATCGGCTACGGCGCCGTCGGGCTCGGCACGCACGACCTGCGGCTCGGCGCCGACGACCTGCTGGGAGTGGTGATCAACCTCGACGAGTCGAAGAACCCGCTCACCTCGGCCAACGTGGGACTCACCGCGCTCGGCGACGGCTTCACCGCGCGGCTGCGTGTGCTCGAGGCGGGCGGCATGAAGTTTGGCGTCACCACGGTGCTGGGCGCCAAGGCGGTGGAGGAGCTCGCCGCCGGCAGCGAGCTCGCGCTGATGGACCCCAGCGAGGCGCTCGCCGAGGTGGTCCCGCTGCTCGAGGCCGAGGGTTGCGACCAGCACGTGCTGCTCGTTTACGGCGACGCCGCCGAGGCGAGCGAGCTGGCTCGTGCCCACGACAAGTTCGACTGGGTCGTGGCGGCGCTCGGCGCCGACGAGCCGCCCCACCGCACGCAAGCGATCGAGGGAACGTCGCACCACGGCCGCGGCGCCCACCTCATCGAGACCGGTCACAAAGGGATGTACGGCATCGTCGTTGGCCTCTACGACGGCGGCGCCGAATTCCGCTACCAAAAGACGCCGCTCGACCACCGCTTCGCCGATTCGGAGGAGATGCAAAGCCGCTTCGCCGAGTACCAGGAGGAGCTTCGCACGATGGGCCTGGAGGGCCTCGGTCTCTCGCCGTCGCCGCACCCCACCGGCCGCCCGGTGGGCGACAAGCTGTTCGCCGGCTCGGCCGTCTGTGGCGACTGCCACACGGCGGCCGCCGAGGCCTTCGCCGCCACGCCGCACGCCCACGCCACCGAGACGCTCGTCGCGCTGCACCCGGCGCGGCACTTCGACCCGGAGTGCCTGTCGTGCCACGTCGTCGGCTGGCAGCCGCAGAAGTACTTCCCGTACGTGAGCGGTTGGCTCAGCTACTCGGAAACGCCGCACTTGGCGGGGCAGGGCTGCGAGAACTGCCACGGCCCGGCCGCGCGGCACGTGGCGGTGGAGTACGGCGAGATCGACGCCGAGGACGAGGAGATCGAAGAGCTCCGCGCCGCGTTGCGTATGGAGATCGTCCCCAACGAGGGGAACAAGGAGGGCCAGGTCTTTGGCGCGGTGGTGAAGAACTGCGTCGAGTGCCACGACCTCGACAACTCGCCCGACTTCGACTTCCAGGAGTACTGGCCCGCGGTGGCGCACGAGGGCAAGGACTGACCCAGCCCGCGTCGTGCTCTGTTTGCTAGCGCGACGCCATCTTCATCTTCTTCCGAATCAGCCGTCGCGCTCCACTGAACCCTCGAGCCCGAGGGCCCAGCGGCTCCTACCGAGGCGGTGACTCGCACGCGGCCTTCACGCGGCTTCTGCCTGCGCTGAGTTCTCGATTGCGGCGCCATCTCTTCTCTTTGGCGCGCTAGTTGCCCTTTGAACGCAACCAACCGCAATGGCGCCACGGGGCGCCGGCCGCGGCTGTTCGTCGCGGCGGCAAACTGGCCGCCGCGCGTACGAACGGGAACACACCCATTCAACGCACTTGTCTCAAGGAGCTACAGATGAAGATTTACTCATGGGCCGCAGCCCTCAGCATGGCGGGCTTGCTGGCGCCGATGCCGGCGTTCGCTCAACCCGAAACCCCCGCCCCCGCCGCCGCCAAGCAAGCTGTCGGCGAGTCGGGCGACGCCCAGCAGAACCAATGGACCAGCAGCCCGACCGAGATGTCGGGCGAGTCGAGCATCGACAATGGCGGCTCCGCCGCGGGTGAGGCGAGCAACGCCAACGTGAGCGACGAACAGTCGCCCCGCGTGTTGCAGCCGCAGGACCAGACCCAGGCCTCCGACTCGCAGGACGCCAATTCGCAGGAGCAAAACGCCAACCGTTCGGCTCAACAGCGTGCCGAAGACCGCCAGCAGCGCGCCAACGACCGCAATGCGGATCGGAATCGCGAACAAGATCGCAACCGCGACCGCAACGCCGATCGCAATCGCGACCGGGCCGATGATCGTGACCGCAACGCCGATCGTAACCGTGATCGCAATCGCGACCGCGCCGAGAATCGTGACCGCAACCGCGACAACCGCGACAACCGCGACCGCAGGTTCTCCGACCGCGAGCGCAACGCCAACTGGCGCTTCGTCGAGCGCAACGGTCAGTGGTGGTACCGCACGCCGATGAACACCTGGATGATCCGCCAGAACGGCCAGTGGAACCCCCACCGTCAAACCAGCAACTGGCAAGACCGAAGCCGTCAGAACCAGGGGTGGCAAGACCAGAGCCGCTCGCTGAGCCAGTCGGACTCCAGGCAGCGGAACGCCAACGGCGAGTACACCGCCGCTTACCGTGGTGAGGGCCAGGCCAGCCGCAACGCGCAGCAGTCACAGCGCTCGCAGAATGGCCAGCACCCCGACGTCGGCAGCACCGAGTGGATGTGCATCGACGGCCGCATGCGCAAGGTGACCGTCGTTTCGGTCAGCTCGCAGAGCTCGTCGAACCAGAACGGTTACGAGCCCGCCCCGCAGGCCCCCACCCCCGCGGACCAGCGTGATCGGCAAGGGCAACGCGGCGACCAGGCGATGAGCCCCCCTCCCGTGCCGCAGCCCGGCGATCGCGCTGAGCAGCAGTCGAGCGGCCAACTCCCCCCGGCCCCGAGCCGCGACCGGCTCAACCAGTCGGCTGACAACCAGCGTCAGGGCGGCCAGGCCTATCAGGCCAACAAGCCGGCGGGCGAACCGGACAGCGCTGATCGGTCGTACGACGCACAGCCCCAGGGCGTGCCGTCGACTAACTCCTCGCAGGACTACGACGTGAACGAGGACCAGTTCGGCGGTCCGAGCAAGGGCCTCGACGACCGAGACTCCTTGGGTGGCGACGCCGCGCCCGAGCGGTTCTGATCGGCAACTCTGATTGACTACTGAAAGACCGCAACCCCCGCGGCGTGCCCACACACGCCGCGGGGTTCTTTTTTGCGCCTTCCGAAGCACTCGACTTAATGAGTGCGGCGCCCGGCCCAAGCCATCGCGGCCAGCAGGGCCATCAACGCGGCGGCCGGCTCCGGCACGCTCGTCGCAAACGACGGTTCGCCCATCGGCCCGCTCAGCGGCCCCCCCATTGGGCCGTCGAGCAGGAAGGGGTGGAACTCGCCGAAGTTCTCAACCCACGCCGTGTAGTCGTCGGTCGCTACCGGGCCCTCGAGTCCTGGGGCGCGGTTCGGCAGGAAGGCCGATTCCTCTTCAACCGCGTCGCGCCACACCGTGAAGTCGGCCGCGTCGACCCGGCCGTCCTCGTTGTAGTCGCCCGTGATCGGGTAGGTCACGTCCGGGTAGGTGTAAACCAGCAGCTCGTAGTCGCCGGGAGGCCCCCCCTCGGGGAAGACCTCCAGCACGTAGTCGCCCGCCGGCAGGTCGACGTCGAACAAGATCGCGTCGGTCGACTCGAACTGGTCGCCGGCGAACGCCTCGCCCATCTCGTACGGCACGGGCAGGGCCGTCACGCCGTCGAGCATCACGAGGTTCGGGTTCACCACCGTAGTGGTGTTGACGTTCTGCTCGGAGATCACCTCCACGGTAACGCGCGTCGGCTCGTCGAGCGTCAGGCCGAAGTAATCCGTGTCGGGGCCGCCGCCCGGCAGTGGCGCGAACTCGGCGGTCACCACTCCCACCTTGGCCGGCAGCACGCCAGGGCCGCCGTGGATCTCCGCCCAGGGGTGCGGCGACTCGAGCGTGTTCGGCACGCCCATCGGCATCAGCGGCACGGGCGTCGTGTCGGCGAAGCCGAACTCGTTCGCCGCGTCGCCATCGAGGTACTCGCTCTCGTCGACCACGTACGGGTTGGGGCCGATCTCGTTCTCGATCGACGCGAGCATCAGCTTGAGCGCCGACCGTTCGCTGAAGTGCGACGGCGACAACAGCGTGTTGGCGTTCAGCGCCACCGCCGAGTTGAGGCCCATCACGTGCTGCGAGGTCAGCGTCATGCCGCTCGGCCCCGGGTAGGCGGGCGTGTACTTCGAGAGCGACACGCCGATGCCGGCGCCGATCGGGCCGAACGCGTCGTGGTGCCTCAGCCCGAGGGCGTGGCCCAGCTCGTGGGCGGCGATCTGCGCCGACGCGACCACCATCGCCTCGGGCGAGCCGAGTTCCTCGGCCGACCAAACGCCGCCACCGAACTCGGGCGCCTTCTCCGTGCCGACAAACAGCCCGAGCGTCGCGACGGCGTTGACCATCGCGTCGTCGGCGTCGTCGAGGTTGCGGAAGTCGATCCCCTCGGCGGAGCCAAACGCACCGGCATTAAATTTAATCACGCTCGTGGTGAACGGCGCCGGCGGCGCCGCGGGATCGAGGATGTCGAACTTCACCTGGAACGGCCCCCCCATCGGGTCGCCGGGGTCGCTGCGGTAGATGCCCTCCAGGATCCCCTTGATCGCCACCCGCTCTTCGGGCGAGTACTCGTAATCGTCGGGTTCGGTCTCGGGGGTCGTGAACGTGTCGAAGTCGAGCGTGACCAACTGAATGGCCGCAGCCGGCCGAGCGGCCAGCAGCGAGCAAGCAACCACAAGCAGAACGCAAACCGTGCGGAACATGGGACTGGACTCCAAAGATTCGAGGCGGGATGACGAAGCTACGAGAGGCCGCGTCGATCCATCGGCGACCCCCTCACCATGCGGGGATCAGCACCCGGCGGCTTGGCCCGACAAACAGCCCACGATCCGTTCCCCACGAGGCAGCAGGACCACGGTTTGCCCCTCGCGCCGCAGGGGTTTTCGGGTAGTCTGCGGCTTTCCGCTCGGCCGTCGTTAGCGCCGGTCGCTACTCCACTCGTCTCACTCCCACCCCTCAGGCCGCCATGTCGTTCTTCACGCTCGATGAGTACGTCGAAAAAACCCGCCAGGTCGACCGCGGCCAAGGCCTCTTCGAGCTCGAGACGCCGCGCATGCTCGAGCTGAACCTTGGCGGCCCCGGTCTGGCGAGCCAGGCGTGGATCAAGATGGGGACGATGGTCGGCTACACCGGCCAAGTCAAATTCACCCGCGAGGGGATCATGGAGCAGGGCGTCGGCAACCTGCTCAAGAAGGCCGTCAGCGGCGAGGGCGCCCGGCTCACCCGCGCCGAGGGCGTCGGCCGCGTCTACTTGGCCGACAACGCCAAGAAGGTGACCGTCTTAAAACTCAACGGCGAGGCGCTGTTCGTCAACGGCAACGACGTGCTGGCGTTCGAGAGCAACATCCGCAACGAGATCCGCATGATGAAGAAGCTCACCGGCGTCTTGGCCGGCGGGCTGTTCAACGTCCGCCTGGAGGGCGACGGCCTCTTGGCGATCACCTCGCACTACGACCCGGTCACGCTGCTCGTCGAGCCGGGCCGGCCGGTCTACACCGACCCGAACGCGACGGTCGCTTGGTCGGCCTCGCTGCAGCCGGAGCTCAAGACCGACGTGTCGCTCAAAACGTTCTTCGGCCGCGGCAGCGGCGACTCGATCCAGATGCGGTTCGACGGCAGCGGCTTCGTGCTGATCCAGCCGTTCGAGGAGGTTTACTTCCAGGCGGGGTAGGTGCAACGCGGCCCCGCCCCACGCACGGTGATGCACCGGTATTACTTTTCAAACCCGCTTGGCCCCTCAACCAGCAGCACCAGCAGCATCGCCGCAATGACGATCACGACTACCGTTACCAAGAGGCCGATCGCGATCTTGGTGAGTAGCGACCAGCGGTTTCGGATGTGAGGTGTTTTATCGATGATGTCGCGGTACTCGGGCGACAACACGAAATTGCCTTTGCGGTCGAACATGAACACGAGCATCGCGACCCCTAACACCGTCCCTACGGGGAAGTTGATGAGGTTCAGGGCCGACCACACCGTGCCGGCGGCGCAGCCCGTGCGGCTCAACCGCCTGAGGTCTTCGGCGCCCTTCCATTGCCAATAACCAAAGGCGAACGCCAAGGCGCCGACGCCGCCAAAGAGCAATAAGCCGAAGACCCCGGAAGGGTCTTCCTTGGGTTGAGCTACGCCCGTAAAGATAGCTAGGCCATAGAGCACGATGACTACGCCGATCAACATGTAGATGACTGAGCTGATGTAAATCAAAATCGCCATCGTACGGATGTTCGTCTCACGACCGATCATCTGTCGGCGTAGCGTCTCCTCTTCGCTTTGTTCCACAATGGGCGCCGCGGCGGCTTTGGACTGTTCTGGCGCTAAGTACGGGTTGTCGCTCATCCAGTGGGTCGCCAATTCGTAGGGGAGAGGAATGGTATGGCGACCGAGTATGGCTGCCGGTCATCACTCTTGTCGACCACAAAATGCACATCGGCTGTGGCGGGGCCAGCACGAAGGGCCAGCACGGCAAAGGGTTGGGCGTTTTCTCCTATGAACGTTGGGTGCGATGAAGCCTAAGCAGAGTCGCGCCTCCCCAAGCCTCTAGCGCACGGCCGCTCGGCTAGCAACGAGCCGACGCCCATCGAAGAATCGCTACCGATCGAACGCTTGGTCCGGCCTGCGATCATTGATGGCAGGAACCCCAAGGCCGATTAGAATCGCAAGAGCGCGAAAGCCTTGAGCTCGACTTTGAGCAGGCTGTGGTTGAGATAGTGCAGGGTGACGATGTACTCCTTGGTGCGTCCTTCGAAAGCGTACGTCTGCTGAAAGTCGCCGTGGGTCGACTCGGGGGATCGCGTGGGCTCGATCTTGATGGCGTTCCGCACCTGCCCCGTTGATTTCGGGCCCGTCCCATCATGCATGAGAGCTTCCACGGTGTAGTAGACGCGATAGGCGTTCTTTGACGCGGCCCAGTCGGGCATGAACCACCAGATCGCGGAGGCGCCCCCAATGACCGCCAGAGCGAGAGCGATCCTTAGCAGTGACGAACCATAATTTCTTGGCGCTACTTCGCTCTTCGAGTCATTCACATTCATAGACCGGGTATCTTTGATGGGGTCATGCTGCGATGACTGGAGCCGGCCGTCGCACGCAACAGAGGCCAAAAAACGCTGCTTCTAGCATCTAGGAAGTCGCTATTGTGCTACGAAACGGAGCGCCGTGTAAGGAGTCTCCGTCTAAGTCAGAAAGTTGCCGGCGCCAGCGTTCTTCTTGGAAATGGTCTTCATGTTCCAGGTCTCGATCACCTGCAGCGAGTTAGCCCAAATTCTTGAACCTGGATGGCGAAGCCACAAGAAGCCGGTCGTTGCGGTCGGAGCCACCTTCCCGCAACGCCGGCAAATTGGATTCTTGTCGCCTGTGGCGACCCAGGTTTAAAAAACCTGGGTTACCCTCGGTCTCTGCCTTTGGCATCTGCGACGCGGCGATCATGGGCCATGATGATTCGCCATCGCCTACGAGTTGGCGGAAGGCGGCGTGCGGCTCGCCCGAGGCGTCGGACACCGATGCCCTCGAGCTATTCAGGATCAACAGCGGAGGGTGTGCAGCGGATCTGGTATTCGGGAAAAGCCTTTGACAGTTCTTTGATGACTCGTTCGAACTGCGATCCCCATTGGTTGTTCAGGACGTAGGTGCGTTGCCCGAAGAACAGCAATCGCTCGTCGCCGCGAAAATACCGGCTTGGGTCGTAGCTCGGCCCGTCTTGGTCGGCGGCAAGTGAGAGAGCGGCCTCGAGTTCCTCAGAGTCGAGTTCTCCCTCGGCGCTGCGAAACAAGGTGCTTTTCTTTACCGGAACGATCTCATTGATTCTCTCGGGAGATACCGCCGATTCGATCAGGTTTCGAACGACATGGAACACCGCCCATCGTTTGTGGAGATTGCCGTAAGTCTGGCCGTTGACGCGGATGTCGTACTGGGTGTAGTCGCGACGCGACTTCCTGGAGACTCGCTCGCGGAGCTTTTTCTCCGCTATGCGAATCGTGTGGTCCGACGCCTCGGGGAGTGGTATCACCTGTTGGATGTCGGTGAGTGTTTTCTCGCCGTCACGATAGGGCTTGATGCGGATGCACCGGATGTCGAGTCCCCGCTCGTTGAGCCATAGCACCGAAGTGGTGATCTCCTTCGAGAAACCCGCCGATGCTAGGACGATCCGCACGTCTTGAGCGAAGAGTTCCTCGTCGGCTTCTTCCCAATCTAAGAAATCGAGAAGGCTCTGCGTGGCGTCAAGCGGCCGGCCATCTTTCTCGAGGTGCTCTGAGTAGACGTCGACCGCACGGTCGAATGTCATCGTTGAAACCATCGCTGCGTACCGGAGGGCTTGCAACTCCATGTGGTCGCCGGTTTCCGTCCTCTTCAACTCGATTACCACCAGATTGGCGTTCTTGTCGACTCCTAGCAGATCGATCCGCCGATTGCTCCCATCCCATTGGGAGAATTCCTCGGCGATTATCAACGTGTCTTTCGAGATGATCTCAATTTGGTTGCGGAGCAAACGCTGAAGCCCCATCCGCTCTTGGAAACCAGCTTTGGCGAATGAAGTATCGTCGAGCTTGCGGAACTTCTCGGAATCGATTTCATAGATTGGCATCGGTGACTCAGTGCCCCTGATTGATGCTGCGATCACTGACGCTCACGGCTCGCCAGTCGCTATAGCCTAGCGGGGTAGCCCATGTTCTGGAACCTAAGCAGCGAAGCCAGAAGAAACCGGTCGTTGCGGCCGGAGCCACCCTCCCACAACGCCGGCAACTTGGCTTCTTGTCGCCTGCGGCGAAGCAAGGTTTAAAAAACTGGGCGACCCTCGTTTAGGCGTTCCGCCGCGGCGCCCGCCGACGGCAGGTCGCCGCGGCCGTCAGGCCGGCGGTGAGCAGCAGGCAGCCGGTCGGCTCGGGGACCGGCACGTTCACGCCGTGGATCGTCGCCGTGTAAGTGCCGCCGCCGATGACCTCGGCGGTGATCGTCGCCACGCCGATCGGGGCGAAGTCGGTCGCGTCGGTGAAGACCGAAGGGAAGTACGATTCGTCGGGCGGGAGGATCGGATCGAGGTCGTAGTGGAACCGCAGCGAGTTGCTGTCGAAGCTGCGGACAACGGTCCCCGGCCCCACGTCGCCCGACCCGTCGGTGCGGTACTCGACGTCGATCGCGTGGTCGCCGTAGCCGTCGACCTGCAAACGGGTGATCCGCACCGCCGGGCCTCCGGGAACGCTGACCAAGTCACGCAGCCGGGGGGCGAAGATGAGCGTCCCCACGTTGTCGGATAGCGACACGCGGTCTTGCAGGTTGCCGGTGAGCAGCAGGTTGTCGAAATTGTCGCGGATCTCGAAGCCACGCAGCGGGTCGTCCTGAACCGGGCCAGCGAAATCGGGGTTGGCGGCGGACGTCGTGCCGACGGGGAAGGCGACCCCGCCCGCACCGATCGGCGCGGCGTGGGCCGAAGACGCGCAAGCCAGCAGCGTGGCGGCGATCGAGGCGAGGGCAAAGGTGCGGGGCGTGCGGAGGGCGTGCATGGAAGGATCTCGGCGGGGGGAACGAGTGGCGGTCGGAATGAGGAGCGAATCTCCTCTGAGGGGCGTATCCATAAGCCGCCCGCCAGCCCGACAGACGTTTCTCAAGAAATCCCGAGGGCGTTTGCGAGCGACCGAGGACCGGTGCATGACGTCGACGGTCTGCTGGGTCGGCGCGCAAGGTTGGGTGGCGGGGGCGCACCCGCCAGGGAAGCCCCCGGGCCAGCGAGAGCGGGTCTGTGGTGCTCGGGGGCTTCCGCTTACGCGGTGCGCCCCCGCCACCCCATGCGCTGGCGGTCAAACCGGTGGCCAAGAATTTCTTGGTGCGACTTATCCGCCTTCGGCGGGCTCCGCTGCGCCGCGCTAATCAACCTGATGGCAACGACTTAGAACAAAATCGCGAGTGGCCAAGAATCGCTGCTGCGCGCGCGGCCCAAAAGCGATTGTCGAAATTAGGTAGAAACGCCGCTACAAAGATAATTGGGCGCCGCAGGGGGGCGCGCCCGGCGGCGGGCCTGCGCTGTTACGGACGAAGGGCCGATTTAAGGCCGCCAGGCTGCGTTTTTCAGGCGCTCTCGAGCGACTCGCAAGCGAAGAACAATTTCAGCAAGCAAGTCCGGCGCGTTTTTCAAAAAGATTTGGCCGCGCAGCGGCTCTCGTTCTCTGACCCCTAGCCCCCGCCCCCTAGCCCCTGACCGTCACCCCTCCATCTCGGCCAGCGTCGCCTCGTCGATCTCGAAGTTGGCGGCCGCCTGTTGCACGTCGTCGTGGTCGTCGAGCGCCTCCATCAGCTGGATCGCCTTGCGGGCCTCGTCGCCGCTGAGCGTGACCGTGTCGTTGGGCACGTAGGCGAGCGACTGGCTCTCGGGCTCGATGCCCTCGGCCGCCTCGAACGCGGCGTTGAGGTCGTTGAAGGCGTCGACCGGACAGGTCACGCGGAACGTGTCGCCGTCGCGGGCCACGTCGTCGCCGCCCGCCTCGAGGGCAAGCTCCATGAGCGACTCCTCGTCGGTCTGGTCCGCCGGGATCGTGATCACCCCCTTGCGCTCGAACATCCACGCCGCGCTGCCGGTCGTGCCGAGCTTGCCGCCGGCCTTCTCGAAGACCTTGCGGACCTCCGGGGCGGTGCGGTTGCGGTTGTCGGTGAGGATCTCGACCATGACGAACACGCCCGCCGACCCCGTGCCCTCGTAGACGATCTCCTCGTAGTTGTCGCCGCCCGCCTCGCCGGAGCCCTTGGCGATCGCCCGCTCGATGTTGTCCTTCGGCATCGACACCGACTTGGCGTCGTTGATGGCGTAACGGAGCTTGAGGTTCGTGTCGGGGTCGCCGCCCCCCATCTTGGCGGCGACGATGATCGCCCGCGACAGCTTGCTCCACACCTTGCCGCGTTTGGCGTCGATGACGGCCTTCTTGTGCTTGATGCCCGCCCAGTGAGAGTGTCCGGCCATGAGAGAGGGGGTAGGGGTTAGGAGTCAGGGTCTAGGGTAACGCCGCGAATCTCTTATGATCTTCGCCACGCCGCCGGCTCGCAAGGCCGGGGCAGGGCGAGCCGGCCGCGTCAGCGGCCGGGGTCTCCAAACGACTCATCAGCTCAAGGCAGCTTGGCTCGCACGGCTTCCGCCATCTCGGGGTCGCTCTCTTCCAGCAGCTCGATCGCCTGGCGCCACGCACGCCGGGCCGATTCGTCCTGGCCGCCCTGGGCGAGGGCGTCGCCCAGGTGGTCGTGGAGCACGCCGTCTGGGTCGCCCTCGGCGTCGGCCAGTTCGACGGCCCGCCGCAGCTCGTCGATCGCCGCCTGCTGGTCGCCAAGCCGGAACAACACCCAGCCGAGCGTGTCGTGGTAGGCGGCGCTCGAGGGACGCGAGGCGACTGCCGCGCGGGCCAAACGCAACGCCGAGGCGAGCCGCGCGCCACGGCCTTCGCCATTGATTCTGCTGGCGTCGGCGGGGGCTTCGGACCACAGGTAGGCCAGGTCGTTGCTGGCGCCCGGGCTCTCGGGGAACTCGTCGAGCACGCGTTGCAGCTCCTCGGCCGCAGCCGCGTAATCGCCCTCTTGGGCGAGCAGCGCTGAGAGCGCGAGGCGGCTGTCTTTGAGTGTCTGGCGGGTGGCGGCGTCGCGGTCGTTGGCGAAACGCCCCACCAGCTCCTGGTACTCGGCGATCGCTTCGTCGTGGCGGCCCGCGTGCTGGAAGATCCAGGCCGGCCGGGCCGCGAACTCGACCACCTCGGGCTGCTGGCGGCTCGCGCGGCGGGCGGCGACGAGCGCCTCCTCGGTGCGGCCGAGCATCGCCAGGGCGGTGGCTTGGTACTGGAGCGGTCCGCTGTCGCTCGCGCCCCACACACGGTGGCTCTCGCCCCAGGCGAACGCCCGCTGGGCCGCTTCGTACTGTTCGGCGATGAGCATGTCGAAGCCCCACTCCAGGGCGGCCTCGGCCGCCGGCAGCAAGGCGAGCCGCACCTCGGGAGTTGGCTCCTCGTCAGCGGGGACGTCGGCGTTTGAGGGCAACAGCCGCTCGCACGTCTCCTGCCAGCACGAGGAGGCGATGTCGTGCCGCTCGAGCGAGGCCGACAGGCGCCGTGCGGCGGTCAGTTGGGCGTCGCTCCAGTCCGGTGGGGCGACGCGGTCGAGCCGCTCGATCAATCGTTGGCGGAGCGCGTCGCGGCCGTCGGCGGCCAGCGCCTTCTCGATCGCCGCGGCGTGTTCGTCGAGCGAGAGCGTGCGTTCGGCGAGCCGGGCGACCAGTTCGAACAGCTCCGCCGCCTTGCCGCCCGAGGCGAGCGTCTCGATCAGCCGATCGGCGCCCTCGGCCAAGGCGGCGTCGTCGAGCGGGTTGGCGGGGCGGTCTTGTGTGAGCCGGGTCATCGGGTCGCTGTCGACGAGCGGCGTAACGACCGATCGGTAGGCGGCGATGGCGCGATCGGCTTCGTCCGATCGGCGCAGTGCGTCGCCCCAGACGATCTGGGCGAGCGGGTCGTTGGGGCGCCGCTGCGCGAGCCGGCCGAGCGCGGCGAGTTCGCGCTGGGGGCCGCCGAGGCGGCGGTGCAGTTGGCCGTACAGTTCGTAAGGCGACAGGCCCAAGCCTCCGGCCGCGCCGTCGATGGCGCCCGCCAACGCGTCGAGCGCGGCGAGCGGCGCCCCGCGGGCTTCGGCCGTGCGGGCGAGCCAGAACTTGGCGCGGGGCGCCTCGGACGGGTCCTCGGCGAGCCGCTCGAAGGCGTACTGAGCGTCGGCGTGGGCGCCCGACTCGAGCGCGCAGACGCCGATCAGCTGCCAAGTGGCGGTGAGGCCGGCGCCCAGCGCGCGGCCCAGCCGGTCGCCCGCACCGCCCGGCCGACGCAGCGCCGCCAGCGGCGCCTCGAACGCGTGGGTCGCCGCCGCCGGGTCTCCTGAGAGGTACTCGGCCCGGGCCCATTCGATACGCAGCATGAGGCGGCCCGCTTGGTCGTCGGCCGATGGCTTGGAGCCTGGCGTGGCGTCGACAAACCGGGCGGAGAGCGCGCGATAGAGCAGAGCGGCGTGGCGCCACTCGCGGCGTTCGGCCGCCATCAGCGCGAGACGCCTGAGCAGCACCGGGTCGTCGATCACGGCGTGGGCGTGGGGGGCGTCGCTCGGCAGCTTGATCGCGTAGCGGACCGCCTCCTCGGGACGCGACAGGCTCAGCGCCAGCGGCACGGCCTCGCGCTGCGCCTCTTCGGCCAGAGGGGGGCAGCTGCGCGCGGCGCGTTGGTACTGACGCAGGGCGCCCTCGGCGTCGCCGCGGCGGTAGAGCGAGCGGGCGGTCGCGAAGTGCGCGGCCGCCAAGCGGCGGTCCTCCGATTCGAATCGCGCGAGCAGCGTGGCGCTGTCGGCGGCGTCGGCCTGGGGGGCGGGCGGCGCGTCGGCTCGGGCGCCCCGGCCAGCGGCCAAAAAAGCCGCTGCCGTCAGCGCGACGAGCAACCAGTTGCGAGAGGAGGCGATCACTGCGAGGGGGATCCGATCGGGCCGCACGAAGCGGCTCACTTCGGCTTGCGCTTCGTGATCTTCGAGGCGGAGGTCTTCTTTTTCTTGGTTTTGCTTTTGGTCGTCGGCTTGCTCTTGGCGGCGGAAGAGGCCGTCGATGGCGCCGCCTTCTTCTTTTTCTTGACGACCTTCTTCTTCGCCGCCGGCTTGGCGGCCTTCTTGGTGGCGGCCTTCTTCTTCGTGGTCCCGGACTTCGGCGCCGCCTTGGACGCGGTCTTTTTGGTCGCCGGTTTCTTCTTGTCGGCCGGCTTGGCGGCGGCCTTTTTGACGGTCGACTTCTTGGCGGGCGCGGCCGCTTCGGCGGGCGCCGCCTTCTTGGCGGGCTTCTTCGCTTCGGGCTTCTTTGTTTCGGGCGGCTTGGCCTCGGTCTTGGCGGCGGGCTTCTTGGCCGCCGGCTCGGGCTTGGGTTTGGGCTTCGGCTCGGGCTTGGGAAGACGCTTGGGGAGCCGGTCTTTGCACTTCGGGTCGATCGCCAAAAGCAGCTTGCGCGCCGCGGGGCCGTACGGGCTGCGGCCGACCTCCACGCCGAGTTGGTGCAGCAGCGATCCGGCCTCGACACCCTTGTTCTTGGGGATCGCACGCTCGAGGCCGGGCGCCTGGCCCTTCTTGGCCTCGGCTTCGGTGATCACGTCGAGCACCACGAGCGAGAGTAGCAGCCCCTTGTTGACCGGGATGTTGTGACCACCCAGGCCGTTCTGCACCGCGTAGGCGACGATGAACGGCGTGACGCCGTCGTGCTTTTCGAGCTGCTTGACCGACTGGCCAAGGTTTTGCTTCTTCATCGTCTCGATGTCGAAGGCGTAAACGCTCTCGAACACGCTCTGCAGCGTGCGCTTCAACCGGTCGGCGGACTGCACGGGGTCGTTGAGACCCTTGAGAACGCCGGCAAGCTCGGTGCGGGTGCTGACCCGAACCTCGTTCCAATCAAAGTAGTCGCCGCGGAGCGTCTCGAACGCCTTCTGGGCGGCTTCGTGGTTCGAGTTCTCCACCAGGCACGCGTAAAGCAGCGTGTCGAGCAGCGGCAGCTGCGGCGGCGTGGTCGGTTTGAACTGCTTCTTGAGCGCGGTAACGATCTTCGTGATGCGTGAAGCGCGGTTCGTCGTGGCCATGGCTGCTGCGGGGAGGCGAGTCGTTGGTTCGGCGGTCGCTGGGGGGGAAGGGGACGCTGCGGCGCCCGCCCAAGCGGCGGTCTTAACTTTAATCCAAGGAGACTAGGAGTCCGAGTCTTTCTCGGCGGTTTCGGCCGGGGGGGCGTCGTCCGCGTGCGGGGCTTCCGGCGGTGGGTCGTCGGTCGCCGGCTCGTCTTCGGGGAGCACTTCGGCGAGCGCCTTGGCGATGGCGATCGATTTCTTCACGCCCTGGTCGAGCACGAACTTCAGCTTGGGGGTGTAGCGGGTGTCGATGCGGTTGGCCAGCTTCGACTGCAGGAACCCCGCCGCGCTCTCAAGGCCGTGCAGGCAGCGGCTCTGGGCGGCGTCGTTGCCCATGACCGAGACGTTGACCTTGGCCAAACGCAGGTCGGGCGACACCTCGACCCCGGTGACGGTGACCCCCTCGACGCGTGGGTCGGACAGGTCGGTCAGGATGGCCATGCCGACGACTTCGCGGATCGCTTCGGCGGCCTTGAGGACTCGGCGTGAGGTCATGGGGCAGGTGCAGGAAACGCCAGGGTAGATAGGGGAAGGGCCACACAGCGAGGGCGGCCGCGGCGACCGCCCTCAGGAAATCAGTCGTCGAAACTGCGACCGATCTCTTCGATTTTGTAGGCCTCGAACAGGTCGCCCTCCTTGATGTCGTTGAACCCGGCGAGCTTGATGCCACACTCGTAGCCCTCGCGCACCTCCTTGGCGTCGTCCTTCTCACGCCGCAGGGTGTCGACCGCGTAGTCGCCGATGATCGTGTTGTCGCGGATCACCCGCACACGGGCGTCGCGTGAAACCACGCCTTGCAGCACGCGGCAACCGGCGATCGAGCCGATGCGGCTGATCTTGAACACCAGCTGCACGAGCACGCGGCCGAGCTCGACCTCGCGTTGCTCGGGCTTGAGCATGCCCTCCATCGCCGAGCGGAGCTCGTCGGTGATCTTGTAGATCACGCCGTAGCGGCGGATCTGGACGCCGACCTCGCTGGCCCGGGCGCGGGCCTTGTCGTCCGGCACGACGTTGAACGCGATGACGATCGCGTCCGACGCTTCGGCCAGCACGATGTCGCCCTCGGTGATGCCGCCGACGCCCTTCTGCAGGATGCGGAGTCGCACCTCGGGGTGGTCGAGCTTCTCGAGCTCTTTCTCGATCGCCTCGATCGAGCCACGCACGTCGGCCCGGATGATGAGGTTGAGGGTCTGCACCTCTTCGGCGCCTTCGAGGCGGTCGAACAGGTTCTCGAGCGTCACCTGCTGGTAGCCGGTGGCGCCGAGGAAGTCGGAGCGTTCGGCGTGCGCGCGGGCCTCGGCGATCTCGCGTGCCTGCGAGATGTCGTCGAGCACGTACATCCGCTCGCCGGCGCCCGGCGCCGTGTCGAGACCGGTCAGGTTGACCGGCGTGCTCGGCAGCGCCTCGGTCAGCCGCTTCTTGGGGTCGAGCGGGTCGTACATCGCCTTGACGCGTCCGTAGGCGTCGCCGCAGACGATGATGTCGCCCACCCGCAGCGTGCCGTTGGTGACCATCACCTTGGTGACGACGCCGCGGTCCGAGTCTTGCTGCGACTCGAGGCAGGCGCCGATCGCCGGGCGATTCGGATTGGCGGTGTACTCGTGCAACTCGGCGACGGTGAGCAGCGTGTCGAGCAGGTCGTCGAGCCCCTCGCCCGTCATGGCGCTGGTCTTGATGACCTCGACCTCGCCGCCCCACTCGCTCGGCAGCAAGTCGTTGGCCGCCAGGCCCTGCATGGCGCGGTTGATGTCGACGCCAGGCAGGTCGCACTTGTTCAGGGCGACGACGATCGGCACGTCGGCCGCCTTGGCGTGCGAGATCGCCTCTTCGGTTTGGGGCATGACGCCGTCGTCGGCCGCCACCACGATGACCGCGATGTCGGTCACGTTGGCGCCGCGGGCGCGCATCTCGGTGAACGCGGCGTGGCCCGGCGTGTCGACAAAGGCGATCGGCTTGTTGTCCTTGTCGATCTGGTACGCGCGGATGTGCTGCGTGATGCCTCCGCTCTCGCCGCCGGCCACGTCGATGCCGATCAGCTTGTCGAGCAGCGACGTCTTGCCGTGGTCGACGTGCCCCAGGAACGTGATCACGGGGGCCCGGGCGACGAGGTCCTCGGCCGGGTCCTCGCGGTCTTCCAGGGCCGTGAGCACGCGGTCTTCGAGCGTCTCGGGCTGGGCGAAATCGACGTCGAGGTCGAGCTCGGCGGCGATGAACTCGGTCAGCTCCGGGTCGATCTGAGCCGTGATGGTGGTCATCACGCCCTCGGCCATCAGGATCCGCAAGATCTGGGCCGCCGGCACGCCGGCCGACTCACTCAGTTCCTTGACCGTGCACGGCAGCTGGACGGTGATGCGGCCCTTGCGCGGGGCGGCGGTGTTGATGCCTGTGCGTTTGCGCCGGGTGCGGAACGAACGGCGCGGCATGCGCGAAGAGCCGCCCGAGCGGTTGCGGCTGAGCTGACGCTGCTCGCGGCCGCCGAGCATCGGCTTGTTGGGGTCGCGTGCGGCGGCGCCTCCGGCGGCGGTCCCACGACCGCGTCCGCCGGTCTCGTCGGTGCGGCTGCGGATCTTCTCGGCCTCGAGGGTCCGCTCGGCGCGCTTCAGGTGAGCGGCGAGCGGCTTGGCGCCGATCTTCCCGCCGGTGAGCACCTCGGCCGGCAGCTTCATGTCGGGCTTCTGCGCCGGGCCGCCCTCTTCCTTGGCGGTCTTCTTCGGAGCGGCCGGCGCTGCGGTCGGCATGGCGGCCAGCTTGACCACGGGGCGCGGCTTGGGGGCGTCGCCCTGCTTGCGGGGCGTCTTGGCGCCTTGGCCGCCACCACCGCCGCCGCCGCCGACGACCGGCATCCGGCCGCTGCCGCCGCCGGGGGTCATGTAGTCTTCACGACGCACCATGCCGGCCAACGGGCCGGGGCGCGAGAGGTCGGAACGCTCCTCGGTCGAGGACTCGGCGGCTTCCGAGCCGCCGGCGTCTTCTCCGGCCGGCTTGGCTTCGCTCGACTGAGGCTCAGTCGGCTTCGCTTCGGCCGCTTCTCCGGCGGGCGTTGGCTGGGGGGCTTCCGCGGGCGCCGGCGTGGCCGGCGGCTCCGACGCGTCCGCGGCCACGGCGGCATCGGGCGTTTCGGCGGGGGCCTCGGGCGCGGGGTCGGCGGGCGGCTTGGGATCGGCCTTCTTGGGGACGATCACCCGCATGCGGCCGGTCTTGGAGTCGGGGCGCGAGGGGCGCTCCATTGCCGGGGGGGCCTTTGGCGTGCTACCGCCACCGCCGCCCGAGGGCGCAGCGCCCGACGGCTTGTTGGACAAGAAGTCCTTGACCTTGGCAACCTCGTCGTCGGACAAGCTAGCCAGGGCCGAGCCCTTGCCTGTCACGCCCGCGCGGGTGCAGATATCGACCAGCTCTTTGCTGTCGACTGCGAGTTCCTTCGCCAGGGAATAGATGCGAACCGCCAAGAGTTTTACTCTCCCATTGTCGCCCGAGTCGCGGGGCCTGGCGGGCCTCTACGCGCGTTGGGTCGGTCGTGTCGTTTAAGAGGTCATGAACGTGTCTCCCGACAAGCGACCGCCAATTGCCTTGACGGGCGTTTTTCGTTCGTTTGTTTTGGTAGGTTCGCTCGAGGCGGGTGGCCGCGAGCCCTGTTCCGTTAGCCTGTTACGCCAGCACTGTATCGTCGCTTGCCAACGGTCTTCGCCTCTGGTTGTGGCGAAGACCCGCTATTATGCAGCGCCTCGGGCCACACACGCGAGGGGCCCCTGTGGCGTTTTGGGGAGTTTTCCGTAGAAAACTCCCCTTATATGTCTCGAATCGGTCACCACGGTCGGGCTGGCGGGTCTTGCAGTTGGCCCCAGTCCCGGCTGGCAGCACGGCCAGTCCCGGTTGCCAGCACGGGGCCAGCAGTGGGGGGGAGCCGCTTGCCGTGCCGCTGATCAGCGGGCGAACGCGTCGCCCGGAGCCAGGGGAGCCCGACCGCCGTGTGGTCGGTTATTTGCTCGCCTCGGGGCTTGCGGGGGTCGGCTCTTCTTCTTCGCCCGTCGCCGCTTCGGCGGCAGGCTCCTCGGCGACAGCCTCCTCGCTGGCGGCCTCTGCGGCCGGCGCGACATCGGCTGGGGCTTCTTCGGTGGCTGGGGCTTCTTCGGTCGCAGCCTCCTCGGTCGCATCCACTTCGGGGGCGTCGCCCTCGGCGCCAGCCTCGGCGGCTTCGCCGCCTTCGGTGGCGGCCTGGGCCTCAGCCAGCTTGGCGTCGGCCTCTGCTTGCCGCTGCTGTTCCTTCTTGAGCCGGCGGGCGGCGACGGCGGCCGCTTCGGCCTCTTCGGCCCGGTTTTCGGCTTGTTCGACGATGTGGTTGACGACCTCCTCGCTGATGCCGCCCATCTCCATCAGGTCGTCGGGCTCGATGATCGACAGGTCGTCGTAGCTGAGGAAGCCCTCCTCGACGAGCCGCTCGGCAACCGAGATCTCCAGCCCCTCGATGGTGCTGTAACCGTCGATCGCGCGGTCGATGTTCTCGGCCAGTTCGTCCTGGGTCATGATCTCGATGTCCCAGCCGGAGAGCTTGCTCGCCAGGCGGACGTTCTGGCCGCGGCGGCCGATCGCCAGCGACAGGTTGTCTTCCTGCACGAGCACGATCGCCCGGCCGAGCATCTTGCAGAGGATCACCTGATCGACCTCGGCCGGCTGCAAGGCGTTGGGGATCAGGACCTCGAGGTTGTCGTCCCAGCGGACGATGTCGATCCGCTCGCCGCTGAGCTCTTCGACGATGTTCTTGATGCGGTTGCCGCGAACGCCGACGCAGGCGCCGACGCAGTCGACGCGGGTGTCGCTGCTCGAGACGGCCACCTTCGACCGGTAGCCCGGCTCGCGCGACATGGCGCGGATCTCGATCACGCCGTCGGCGATCTCGGGGATCTCTTGCTCGAACAGGCGCTGCACCAGGGCGGGCATGCGGCGGCTGAGGATCACCTTCACGCGGCTGCCCGCCTTGCGGACCTCGTACACGGCGGCGCGGATCCGCTCGTTGGCGTGGTGCGTCTCGCCGGGGATCTGCTCGCTGCGCGGCAGGATCGCTTCGACGTTCGGCAGGGTGACCGTGGCGGCCGCCCCTTCGTAGCGGTTGATCACGCCGCTGACCATCTGGCCGATCAGCTCGTCGTACTCGTCGTACAGGGCGTCCCGCTCCGCCTCGCGGATCTTCTGGATCATCACCTGCTTGGCGGTCTGGGCGCCGATGCGGCCCACCACCTCCTCGGAGTCGAGCTGCTCGCCGTCGCAGTGGGCGGTGATCTCGCCGCTGCTGCGGTCGATCGAAACCAGGATGTCCGCCTCTTCGCCGTAGTACTTACCCAACGCCGACACCAAAGCCGCTTCGATCCCCTCGAAAACGATCTCCTTGTCGATGTTCTTGTCGCGATGGATCGCGTCGACAATGCGGAGGATTTCAGATGCGTTCATGGCGTTGTGGCGGCGGTGCTGGCGCCGCGGACGATACGGGTTGTCGGGTTGTACAGTGACGCCGCGTGGTTCGATTGCGAGGCGGCGAACTGGCCGGGCCGCTCGGTCGCGGTGCGGCGACAAAAAAACCGGCTTAGCGCCGGCTCCGTGTCTCGCAATCGTGTCTCACGTGGGTCGCACTCCGCCACGGGCGGG
Organism: Pseudobythopirellula maris; assembly: GCF_007859945.1. Lineage (GTDB taxonomy): Bacteria > Planctomycetota > Planctomycetia > Pirellulales > Lacipirellulaceae > Pseudobythopirellula > Pseudobythopirellula maris. The sequence continues at coordinate 78,830 of NZ_SJPQ01000005.1, forward strand.
CGTGAGCGGCCCGCGGCAAGTCGTTCAAGGCTACCGCCGGCCCCCCGGAGTGTCAACCTACGCGTGCTCGTCCCGTTCCCGATAAACGGGCCAGCCGGACGTTCAACCGGTCTGGGCGACACAAACCGCCGCCGCTTGCCCCTGCGGGGTGGTGTTGACCGTCGCAAAGCGATCGCCCGGGGCGACACCCCCCTCGGTGGCCACCCGAATCGGGCAGTCGGCCGAGGGGTCCTCGCAGTTGAGCGTACGCGGCAACTCGCCGTGGCGGGTCGCCAGCAGGCTCGCCACCAGTTCGACCACGCCGCCGCCGGCGCCGAGGTTGCCAAAGTAACTCTTGGGGGCGAACACCGGCGTGGCGCCGGCCGCGTCGCCGAGTGCGGCTCGCAGGCCCTCGGCCTCTTGGCGGTCGGCGTCGGGGGCGCCGATGCCGTGGGCGTTGACGTGCCCCAGCCGGTCGGCTGTCCAGTCGGCGTCGCGGAGCGCTGCCTTGAGCGCCTGGGCGATCGCCACGTCGTTGCGGCCGACGAGCTGGTTGGTTTCCGGGTTGTGGGTCGACACCTGAGAAGAGCCGAAGCCGACGACCTCGCCGTAAACCTCGGCCCCGCGGGCTTGGGCCGATTCGAGCGTTTCGAGCACCAGCATGCCGGCGCCCTCGCCGCAGACCATGCCCGCAGCGTTCGTGTCGAACGGGCGGCTCGCCTTGACGGGGTCGATGTCGCCCAGGGCGAGCCGGTCGGACTGGAGCGTGTGGATCGCCTGCATCGGCATGATCCGCGTGCCGGTGGCGCCCGCCACCATGCGGTCGGCGTGCCCGCGGGCGATCGTCCGCAGCGCCTCGCCCACGGCCATCAGGCCCGACGCCTCACGCATCGTCAGCGAATTATTGGGCCCGCGCAGGTCGTTGAAGATCGCGATGTGGCTGGCCGGCATGTTGGGCAGGTACTTGAGCATCCACAGCGGCTCGACCTCGTCGAGGCCTTCTTCGCCCCAGATGTCGAGGCTGAAAGGACCGTTCTCGGTGCACTTGGCCATGCCGCCGACGAAGTCTTGCGGCAGGGTGAGCATGTAGTCGCTGCCCAGGACCACGCCGCTGCGCTCGGGATCGGGCGCCGCGTCCTCGGCGCCGTAGCCGGCGTCGGTCAGTGCGAGCTGCGCCGCGGCGACGGCCATTTGCGTTTCGCGGCACATGAGCTTGAGGCCCTTGCGGATCGCCTTCTTGGTCTCCTTCGTGAGGGGGCCGAAGTCGTCGATCTTGCCGCTGAACGTGTGGGCCTCGGCCGCGAAGCGGGGCGAGGTGGCGTCTTGGGGAAAGCGGTCGCTTGCGGCGACGCCGCTGCGGCCCGCGACGAGCGATTCCCAGAGCGCATCGGCCGAATCGCCGATCGGGCTGATGAGCCCTACGCCCGTGATCACCACGCGCCTGTCGTTGGTCGTATTGGGTGTGCTAGCCATAGACCCAATAGCGTAGCAAACCGCTTAGTGGGACGGGGAGGGGGGCCGCGGGCCGGATGCCCGCAGCTGGCGTGCGTGGTCGCGGGTGTCTCAGTAACGCCCGCTGAAAGAGCCGGGGCGGGCGGCCGTGGAGACCCCGCCTCGGGCGGCCGACGGCGTGATCGAGTTCTTGACCTCGATGAACAAGAGCGCGTCGGCCCGGGGCGGCGACTTGAGCATCGGCAGCACCGCGCTGAGGGGGTTGCCGCCCGATTCGTCCGGCGTCGGCGTGGCCACCACCCCCATCGAGAGCAGCAGCACCTGGTCCGACGGCCAGCGGAACCGCTCGTGCAGGTTCGCCATCGTCATCTGCGGCACGTCGATCTTCATCTTCTGCGAGGTGTTCATCGCCGAGGGCAGGTCGAGCGTCACCGGCACGAGCTTCTCGATCTGGTTGAGCCGCAGCTTGACCACCGCCTCGGCCGACGTGAGGTCGAGCGACAGCAGCGGGTTGAACTCCAACGCGGCGCCCTCTTCGAGCTGCCCCGGCTCGGGCTGGAAGCCGGGCCAGGCGTTCGCCGTGCGGACGATCCCCTTCACGTAGCCGCGTGGGCGCATCGTCGAGAACACGGTCGACTGGCCGTTCGGCACGACCTGGTTGGCGGCGTTGTACTCACGGTAGTCGCCGCGGCGCTGCAGCTCGGAGAGGAGCAGCGCATAGTTTTCCTTGGGCATGATCCACCCCTGCAGCCCCGGCGACTGCACCGGGATTGGGGTGAGCAGGCCGAGCGCCTTGGCCCGCCAGTTCGGGTTTCGCACCGCCGCCACCCGCATCGAGAACGCCCGCTCGGCCGAGCGGCTGTTGACGAAGCGGTCGACGATGTCGGCCACGATGTTTTGCATCTCGGGCGTGTGATAGACGGTGAGCGTGTCGCGGCTGGCGTTCATCAGGCCGAAGGTCTCGCTGTGCCAGGCGTCGTAGCCGGTCTCTCGGAGGATCCAGTCGACGATCGCCTGCTGCGGCTTGGCGGCGTCGCCCATCCGCATGGTGTAGGGCCTGATGTCGTACTCTCGCCACTTTTGGTCGGCGTCGTTCGGCAGGTGGGCGTTGCCCTCGGTCACCCGTGCGCGGCGCGGCCCGTTCGTGCCGACGGGCGCCATTTGCGATTCGGCCGTGGCGGCGGACGGCGTTGCCGCGGCGCTCACAGACGCGTTGGCGCTGGGCGGGCTGGGCGCCGCCGAGGAGCCGTAGCGGCCGTTGGGCGCGGAGCCCCAGTCGCCCAATTGGGCGGAGGCGTGCGGGACGCTAAAGATCGTCGCGGCCAGGAGGGCCGCCAAGGTTCGCCGCATCATGCCGAGCGCTTTCCGGTTTACGGTCTCGCTTCGCGCATCGAGAGCCGGGGGGCGTCTCGCACGCAGGGTTCAGGGGCGGGGATGGTAGGGGCTCCCCCCCGATCGAAGCAAGACAGAACGCCCCGGGTCCGCCGGCGGTGCTAGCGGCGGCGGAGCAGCACCGCGGCGGCGCTGGCTATCAGCAGCGCGGCGCCCGGCTCGGGCACGCTGGTCCCCTGCGCCAGGCCGGGGAGTGTGTCGCCGAAGTGGCTGACCCAGGCGTCGTAGTCGGCGGTTTTCACCACGCCGCCGACGGCCGGGTCGCGGTTGGGCAACGCGTAAGAAGTGCCGCGACGGTCGCGCCACACGGTGAAGTCGGCCGCGTCGACCACGCCGTTGTTGTTGTAGTCGCCCACCAGCAGCGGGACCTCGGGCTCGACGAGGCTCCAGCCGAGGTCGGTCAACGCCGCGGCGTCGAGCGCGGTGAGCAGCTTGCGTTCGCCGCCCAGCAGGCCCGGCGTGAGCGACGCCTCTTGGCTCGCTAGGCCGCCGTAGACCCGGCTGGTGGTCTGATCCAACCAGTGGCCCGACGGCACGTCGACGTTGGGGTTCTCGCTCGACGGCTCGGTGTCGAGCGGCACGCGGCCGCCGTACTCCGCCTTCGACGCCGAGCCGTCGAAGCGGTAGGGGTTGGCCACCACCAGGTCGACCCACTCCTGCGAGCCGCCGTAGCCGAGGGCGTGGGCCAGCTCGTGGATCGCGGTGGAGTAAAAGTCGGTTTGGTTCGCGGCCGGCTGCTTGGTGTGGTCGTAGTTCCAATTCGCGGTCGTGTCGAAAGAGAGATAGCCGCCCCAGCTGGCGAAGCCGCTCGACTCGCCCCGCTGCAGCAGCGCGTCGACAAAGTCGTCGGTGATCTGTTCGATCTGGTCGATCTCTTGCGACGAGAACGACCCGTTGGGAGTGCGCGACCAGCCCGGAGAACTCGTGCCGCCGAAGCCGATCGTCGGCCCCGGTATCGACCTGGCGCCGGCGTAGATGCGGTACTCGTTCGCGTCGAGCGAAAGATTGTAGAGAGTGAGAGGGTTCCCGGTGGCGGGGTGCAGGACGCCGATCTGCGAGGTCCAGATGACGCTGCCCGAGGCGACTTGGCTGTAGAAGGGGGCGGGCGTCTGGACCGCGGAGAACGTGTCTTGGAGGATGCCGCTGTAAAAATCAGCCGCCGATTCGAGCGCGGCCCGCGCCTTCGAGCCGTTGGCCGTCGAGCTGCTGAAGAAGCCGCTGCTGTCGTACGTGTAATCGATCACGATGTCGATCGCCGCCGCCGGCCGAGTCGCCAGCAGCACGATCGCCAGCAGGGCGAGCCGTCGAGCGATCCGATGTCGTGGGTGAATCATCCTGACCGCCGGTAGCGTGGAGGCGCGTGCGAGGGACGCATCGACGGCGACGGAGGGCGCCGCCCGCAGAGCATCCGTATTAAGGCAGTTTATCGCGGCTGGATGACGCCCGCAAATAAAGCGGCCACGCTAGCGACGGGGCCCGCAGGGCCTACGGAGTCGGCGCGGCCGGCGAGCGGCAGCCCCCAGGCAGCCCGCCAGCAGGGCGATCGCCGCGCCGGCCGGCTCCGGCACGCCGGCGGCGGGGCTCGTCAGCGTGTCGCCGTAGTGGTCACGCCACACGACCCAATCGCCGCCGTCGACCACGCCGTCGAGGTTGCCGTCGGCGGCCAGCAGCCCGGCGGGGCCGGTCTGGTTGAGGGTGTCGCGCCACACCGTGAAGTCGGCGGCGTCGACGGCGCCGTCGGCGTTGAAGTCGCCGGTGAGTCCCGTGTCGACAACGAGCGAGAGAGCGCCGGTCGTTTGCAACACCCGCCAGTCGAGGCCCGAGGTGAGCGCGGGCAGGCTGTACTCATCGAACGCTCCCGAGAGGGCGCCCCCGGCCCGGATCAATTCCAGGCGGCGCCCGGGCAGCGGCGAGTAGACGCCCCCGGCGCCTTCGAGCAACGCGACTCGCAGTTCGCCGCCCAGCTGAGCATCGCCGTTCAGCACGATGCGGTCGTGGCCGGCGCCCGTTGGGGGGCCGAGCACCTCGATCTCTAGCACCGCAGCGCTCGACCAAACGGCGTCGCCTTCCAAGAGGATCTCGGCCGGGCCCTGGCCGGGGCTCATCAGCCCGCGGAACTCGACCGCGCCGGAGCCCGTGAATCCGTCGCCGGCGTAATCGCCGTCGATTATCAGGCTAGCGCCTGCGGCCACATGGGCCGCGCCGCCGTGGTTGGTCAGCGCCCCGCTGAGCGTGGCCGTGGCGTCCGCTTCGACGGTGAGCGTTCCGCCCGCGCCGATCGACAATGTCGAGGCGAACTGGGCGTCTCCCGCCAGGTCGACGCCGCCGCCGTCGCTGATCGCCACGCCGCCGACGCTCGTTAGCGAAGCGTTGTCGAGGCCAACCGAATGCCCCTGGCCGAGCGTCAGGAGGGTGTCGCCCAGTTTGAGCTCGCCCCCCTCCAGCGCTTCGAGCCGCGACTGCGGGGTGAGCCCACGCAACACCGCGCCCGTTTCTCGGTACTCGCCGCCGTTGACCGTGAGCCCCCGGGGCAAGAAGACCCGCGACGACGAGACACGCAGCCGGCCGGTGGGGTTGACCGTCACGTGGCTGCTGAAGCGCAGGTCGGAGGAGTTGATCGCCGCGATCATGCCCGACGTGTCGAGCTCGCTGTCGGAGCCGATCACCAGCGGATGGGGGCCGTTCTGTTGGAGCACGCCGCCGATCACCTGCAGGACCCCGTGCTGACCCTCGCCGCCGGTCGTGGCGATCGACACGTTGTCGACCGTGGCCTCGACGCCCGGCATCACCGTGACGAGCCCTTCGAAATTGCCGCCGCCGGTCTCGGCCAGCGACAGGTCGCCCAGCACGGGGGTGGCGCCGGCGATCGCTAGTAATTCGGTCGAGCTGTTGTCGGTGCCCGCGGCTATGTTGGTCGCACCCGCGTTGTAGTAGCTGTTGTTGCCCAGTTCGAGCAGCGTCTCGGAGCCGAGGGTCGCGGTCTCGTCGACGCTGAGCACAAAGTCTTCGAGTTCGAGCGAGCCCGATTCAAGGTCGAAGTTGTGGGCCGCTCTGAGCGACGAGGTCTGGTTGCCCTTGAAATGGAAATCGCCGTTGGCGACTTGCAAGTGGTGGACCAGGATGTCCGCGTTGAATTCGTAGCCGACCGTGTGCGAGCCGAACAGGTCGAACCTCGCCGTTTCGTTCACGCTGTCGGGCGTGTTGGCTGGCAGCCAGTTGGCGGGGTTGGCGTAGGCGCCCTCGGACAAAGCGTTCCAAGAATGGAGCTGTTGCGCGTCGAGCCGCCCGGCGGTGGCGGCGACCAAGACCCCCGCCAGCACGGCGCAGGTTTTTAGTAAAAGCAACGCGTGGGATGAGGTGCGTGGCATCGGCGCGAATCGTCGGTCTGCGAGGTGCGGAGACAAAGAGGCGGCTTCGAGCAGGATTTTCATCCTAATCGAGCGCCAATCCGCATGCAGGCTAAAAAACGCCGCGGGGGTGGGTCGTAAGTATTAACGCGCCTGACTGGCGCCTTTTACCCAATTTCCGACCTCCCGATCCTCTGCTGCGGGTCCTGCCCGCACGCCGCAGCCCCCGGCTTGGGAGCCTCAACCCCGGAGCCGGGTCATTCGGCGCGGCCAATGATGATCGACGCGTTGTGCCCGCCGAAGCCGAAGCTGTTGCTCATCGTGCGGTTGAGCTCCCGCTCTTTGGGCTGGCCCGGCGTGTAGTCGAGGTCGCACTCGGGGTCGGGCGTTTCGAGGTTGATCGTCGGCGGGACGACCTGGTTGACCAGGGCCAACGCGCAGAAGATCGCCTCGACGCCGCCGCTCGCCCCCAGCAGGTGCCCCAACTGGCTCTTGGTGCTGGAGACCGACATCTTGTAGGCGTGGTCGCCGTAGACCGACTTGATCGCCTCGGTCTCGGCCTTGTCGCCCAGCGGCGTGCTCGTGCCGTGGGCGTTGATGTAGTCGATCGATTCGGGATCGAGGCCGGCGTTTTTCAGGGCGTTGGACATCGCCCGGGCGGCGCCGGCGCCGTGCGGGTCGGGTTGGGTGATGTGGCCGGCGTCGCCGCTCGCCCCGGCGCCGAGCACCTCGCCGTAGATCGTCGCGCCGCGGGCCTTGGCGTGCTCTAATTCCTCGAAAACGAGCAGCCCGGCGCCCTCGGAGAGCACGAAGCCGTCGCGGTCTTTGTCGAACGGCCGGCTGGCGCCGGTGGGGTCGTCGTGCCGCTCGGAGAGGGCGCGCATGTTCGAGAAGCCGGCCAGGGCGATCGCCGTGCAGGCCGCCTCGGCGCCGCCGGTGACCATGACGTCGGCGTCGTCGTCCTGGATGGTCTTCATCGCGTTGCCCATGGCGTTCGTCGCGCTGGCGCAGGCGGTGGCGATGGCGTAGTTCGGGCCGCGCAGGCCGTAGCGGATCGAGACGTGCCCGCTGGCGGCGTTGAGCATCAGCTTGGGGATCGTGAACGGCGAGACCTTGCCGGGGCCCTTGGTCAGCAGCCGCTCGTTCTGCTGCTCGATCTCGTTGAGCCCGCCGATGCCCGACCCGATGATCACGCCGCAGCGGTAGGGGTCTTCCTTCGCGAAGTCGATGCCCGAGTCGTTCACCGCGTCGACGGCGGCGACCATGGCGAGCTGCGTGAAGCGGTCGATCCGCTTGTTGTCTTTGTGCTCGACGTAGCCGGCGGTCGACCAGTCGTAGATGTCGCCGCCGAAGTGGACCTTGTGCTGCGAGGTGTCGAAGTCACGGATCTCGTGGATGCCGCTCTCGCCCGCCAAGATGCGGCGCCAGAGGTCGTCGACTTTCAGAGACAGAGAGGTCACGGCTCCCATGCCGGTGATTGCTACGCGTCGCTTCATGTGTCTCGGTCGTGGGTTCTCGCCCCGGCGGCGGCTCGCACGGTGGGGCGGGCGGCGGGGCGGGTTCGGTGAATGGCGACGGCGTCAGCCGCCACGATGATAAAAAAGCGGCGCACGCCGAGGAGGTCGTGCGCCGCTTGATGCATAGTACGGGCATGGCCGTGCGGGGCGACCCCCGGGGGGACCGCCATCGCCGACCAAGCGGCTCACTTGCTGCCGTTCGCGTCGATAAAATCGACCGCCTGACCGACGGTCTGGATCTTCTCGGCCGCGTCGTCCGGGATGTTGATGTCGAACTCTTCCTCAAGCTCCATCACCAGCTCGACCGTGTCGAGCGAGTCGGCCCCGAGGTCCGTGACGAACGAGGTTTCGGGCGTGATCTTGTCTTTATCAACACCCAGTTGTTCCGCCACGATGTCGGTGACACGTTCAAGCACAGTTGCCACAGTCTGAATCTCCTGTCAAAGGGGCGCCGAGCGGCTAGGGCGGGGGCGGGGCCTCCGCATCTAAAGCAGGGAAGGGGGTCGCTCGGGCGGTTGGTTTCGTATCCGTTCCGGTGGGCCTGAGGCCCTGGGCGGCTGGTGGGTTGGTTCAGGTGGTAGGGGCCCTGAAGAGCAGCGCAACAAAATAGATGATCTTCACAAGGGGGGTCAAGGCGTGCCGGCCGGCCGCTGCGGGCGACCGATGGCCTCGTGGGCCCTAGTGGGCGGTGGTTGCGGCTACCCCAGCTGGGTGTACGGCCCTCTCGGGGATTGGCCCCGCCGCCGGTCAGGCGGTCATTCCCCCGTCGATCGTCAGCACGTGGCCGTTGACGTAGGCGCCCGACTCGCTCGCCAGGTACAGCACGCCGTCGGCCACTTCCTCGGCGGCGCCGAGCCGCTGGAGCGGCACGTTCTGCTTGATCGCCTCCTGCAGCGCCTCGCCCAGCGTCTCGGTCATGTCCGAGGCGATGAACCCGGGGCAGATGGCGTTCACGGTGATCGGCCGCCGCTTGCTGGCCAGCTCCTTGGCCACCGTGCGGGTGAAGCCCACCACGCCCGCCTTCGAGGCGGAGTAGTTGGCCTGGCCCGGGTTGCCCATCAGGCCCGACACGCTGGAGATGTTGATGATCCGCCCGCGGCGGGTCCGCATCATCGCCTGCGACGCCGCCTTGGTGAACAGGAAGACCGACCGCAGGTTGGTCGAGATCACCGCGTCCCAGTCGTCGGCGGTCATGCGCGGCAGCAGGCCGTCTTTGGTGATGCCGGCGTTGTTGACCATGATGTCGAGCTGCCCCCACTCTTCGATCACCTTCTCGAAGAGGGCGGTGACGGCCGACTCGTCGGTCACGTCGCAGGGGAAGGCCTCGGCGGCGCCGCCGGCCGAGGTGATTTCCTCGACCGTCTCGGCCAGCTTGTCGGCGCTGCGGGCGATGCAGCCGACCTTGGCGCCCGCGGCGCCGAGCGCCAGGGCGATCGCTTTGCCGATGCCGCGCGAAGCGCCCGTGACGAGCGCCGTTTGGCCGCTCAGGTCGACTTGCACACGGCGGTTGGGCTGTTCTGACATCGGCAAGGTTCCTCGTGTCCGTGGGCTCGGGAAAGAGCGCTGATGGGTTGAACGGGGTCGGGGCCGGGGGGCGACCAAAGACAGGCGCCGAGGCCTCGGGCGGCCGTGGGGGGGGGCTAAGCCGGCACGCTCTCGCAGGGCGTTTTACGCTCGATCCGCTTGAGCAGCCCTCGGAGCACGCGCCCGGGGCCGATCTCGTAGAACGAACCGACGCCCATCTCGCCGGTGAGCCGCCGCATCGACGCCTCCCACAGCACCGGGCTGCAGACCTGGCGTACGAGCAGGTCGCGGATCTCGTCCGGGTCGTCGTGCACGCCGGCGTCGACGTTCGACACGACCGGCAGCCTGGGGGCCTTGAGCTCGACATCGGCCAGCACGGCCGAGAGCCGCTCGACGGCCGGTTGCATCAGTTCGGTGTGGAACGCCCCGGCCACGGCGAGCGGCACGACACGCATGGCGCCCGCTTCGTTGGCCAATTCGGCGACCCGTTCGCAGGCGCCGGTCGAACCCGACACGACGGTGTTGCCGGGGCAGAGCAGGTTGGCCACGCGGAGCGTCTCTCCGCCGGCCGCCTGCTCGCAGAGGCCTTCGATCGCTTCGACCTCCAGGCCGAGGATGCTGACCATGCCACTGGGCGACGCCTCGGCGGCGTCTTGCATGGCCGACCCGCGCTCGGCGACGACCCGCAGGCCGTCTTCAAAGCTCATGACGCCGGCGAACACCAAGGCGGTGTACTCGCCGAGGCTCAGCCCCGCGGCGGCCGCGCAGTCGGCCACGATCTCCGGCGCGTCGAGCTTGATCCGTTCGAGCGCGGCGAGGCTGGCCACGTAGATCGCCGGCTGGCTGTAGGCGGTCGAGTCGAGCTGGTCGGCGGGACCCTCGCTGCAGAGCTGCAGCAGGTCGTAACCGAGCTGCTGCGAGGCGCGCTCGAACAGCTCGGCGGCCTGCGGCAGCTCGGCCGAAAGCTCGGCGGCCATGCCGACTGTTTGCGCGCCCTGCCCGGGGAACAGGAATGCCGTCTTCTCGGCCATCGAGTGCCTATGAAGTTTGCGTGCGGATCGAATCGTGGGCGCCCCCCCGGTGGGGGCGACGGCTTGATGCGGAGCGTCGGAAAGCCCCGCCTCGATCACTCGGCTTCGATGACGGCGCGGCCCATGTAGTGGCCGCAATTCGAGTTGGGGCACACCACGTGCGTCGGCGCCATCGTGCCGCAGCGCGGGCACGCGTGCAGCTGCTTGGCCTTCGGCTGATCGTTCGCACGACGCTTGCCGCTGCGGTGGTTCGAGTGCTTACGTTTGGGGACAGCCATGGCGCCAGCCCTAGTCGGGGAGGAAAATGGTCGGAAAGCGGCGGGCCTGATGGCCAGGCGCCGACGGGATGTACGGTACGATCGTCTGTCGGCGAGCAGCGGGCCCGGCCTTGCGGCGGCCCCCTGGGGAAGCCGTCAAACAATCGTGAAGCCCGCCAGCGTAACGCCCAGCCCGCCAGCGTGTCAATGCCCGGCTAGGGACTGCCGTAGGTGGGGGCGAGCCGGCGGGCGTAAGCCCCCCCTCGGGGCGAAGCGGCTCGGAGAGAGGCGGGCAACGAGGCCCCGCTCAACCGCCCCCCCAACTGTCTAGAACGCACGAACGATAGCCGTAGCGTTGTTTTCGCCTGATCGACGCCGAATCACACCGCCGCACACGCTACGCATCCGTGCGATTCGCACGAAGTCCTGTTCTCACTCCAGTACAAGCCCTCCGCGGGCTTACGCCCTGCGGCTCGCCGTGGAAGCCTGGGGCGCCGTTGCGTTGACGCGGCGTGGCGCCGTTTCTTAGGATTCCGAATAAGCATCTGCTGTCGCGGCGACGATCCGTCCGGCGATGGGCTAGAATAACGCTTCGACGCTTCCAGCAATTCTCACGCCCCCACCGGGGGTCTGATCAGCCTAGCTACCCCACCCTCAGGGCCCCCCAACATGCCACTCTTCGAGGTGGAGACCAACAGCCACATCGTGATCACCTGGGCCGAAGACGCCGACGCGGCCACGGCCGTCGTGACCGAGAATTTTCCGAGCGACGCGGTCCTGCGGCTCACGAAGCGGCCACGCGACACGTGGGTGATCTCCAAGGCGGCGCTCGGCATCCCGAGCAAAACCGACCCCTGCCAGACGGCGCGTGAGTGCCTCTCCCGCGCTGAGGGCGACAAGGTCCACGCGATCCGTCTCTACATGAAAGAGAAGGGCGTCGACCTGGAGCAGGCCCGCAAGGTGATCGAGTCGAACATGGTCATCGGCTGGTGAGCCGAGCCCCGCTCGCATCCGATCGCGACCACCCATCTTGGCCGCGTGTCGCCCCGTGCGGTTCCGCAGTTTGGCTACCGAATCGCCCGTGTGCCTTCAGCGGGCCTCAGCGGTACGACGTTGGCGAGCCGTAGCGATCGCCCGACGTGGTATTCGGGTAGGGCGACGCGGCCGGTGTGCTGGGGTAGGCGGGCGTTGTCGCGCCGCTTTGAGGCGTGCTCGGCGCTGAGGTCGACGGGTAAGCGTTCGACGGCGCGGAGTTTGTCGGGGCTGAGTTCATCGGCGTCGAGTTCAACGGCGTGGAGTTCATCGGAGCGGAACTCGATTGCGCGGAGCTCGACGGGTAGTTGGGCGTCGTGGGCAACGAGGCAACGCTGACCGACGGCTCGTAAGAGCCGGTGCCGCCCGGCCGGTAAGCGCCGGGGGCCGAAGCCAGGCGGATCTCGCTGACCGCGGGCGGCGCGGCGGGCGACGCTGCGGCGGGTGGGGTCGTCGGTATCGCGGACACACCGGCGGCGGCCGCGTAGCGGTCCGTAGGAGCGGGCGCGGCCGGAGCAACCGGGCTGGTCGCCACCGCGGCGGGAGATGTCGCCGGGGCCGTGGCCACCGGCGTCGTGCTCGGGTAGGGAGTGCTCGTGGCGTAGCCGTAGCGTCCGCCTTCGGGCGCGGCGGCGGGCGTGTTGCTCGCCGGCGGGGTCGAGGGCGGCGTCATCGGCGGGACGCTGGGCGCCGCCGCCAAGCTGTAGCGATCGCCCGACGGCGTGGCGGGACCACTCGGCGTGCTGGTGGCCGGTGCGGAGTTCGCCGCGGCGTAGCCGTTCGGGTCGTAGGGGCCGCTGCTGGCGGCGGTGTTCGTGGTGGGGTAGGCGCTCGGCGCGGCGCTGCTGGGCAGCTGGGGCGAGCTGGTGGTTGGGTAGGGCGTCGCCGAAGTGTTGGCTGCCATCGCGGCGACCGGGTTGGTCTCGATCCGCGGCAGCGACCCGACCGCATTGTCGATCGCCTTGGCCGTTGCAGCGCTCACCGAGTCGACCGACTGGTGGGCCGATCCGGTCGCCTGGGCGAGGGTGGTTTGGGCCGATTCGACGAGCGGCGTGGCCGACTCGCTGGGCGGCGCCGGGGCCGCTCGGGCCACGAGGGCGGCGTCTTCGGGCGCGTTGCGCCAGGGGGTCATCCAGGCCCAGCGTGAGCCGCCCGATTGGCAGCCGGTCGAGGCCAGGCAGGCGAACGAGAGCACGAGGCAAACGCCGCGGGCGATTGTGGCGTGGCGGTGGTCGGTGTGATTTCGCATGGCTTCCGTGCCCCGCTTCGGTGGCTTGTCTTGTAGGTGTTTAGCTAGCGTCGTCGGCCGTGGGCGCGACGCGTGGACTCTCTATGGCTATCTCGGCTCGCCCGATCGGATCGGTTCACCCGTTCAGGAGAATCGGATCAGGTTCCCATGCCGGCGCCGCTGGCGCCCGACGCCGCGCCGATCCGTGGCCGAGCTATAGAGAATGGGCGGGGGGCGCGGCAAGAGCGGTTGCTACTCGCCACGCCACGAACCCACAAAATCGCGAACCCACAGAACCGAAGCGCCGGGGCTTGAGCCGGAGGGCGCGGGGCGGTGAGCCGGAGGGCGTAAGCCCCCGGTGGCTTGAGGTGCGGGTGGCGCCGTGTACCCGCTACGCTCGGGGGGGCTTAAGCCCCCCGGCTCGCCATTTACTGGAGGCGGGGCCATAAAAAAAGCCCGGCGCGACCATGGCGTCGCGCCGGGCTTCTAGTCCATTAATCAGCAGCGGTCACTTCGCGGCGGCGTACAGCTCGCCGACCTTGGCCCAGTCGACCACGTTCCAGAACGCGGCGATGTAATCGGGACGCTTGTTCTGGTACTTGAGGTAGTAGGCGTGCTCCCAGACGTCGATGCCGAGGATCGGGGTGCGGCCTTCCATGTAGGGGTTGTCTTGGTTCGGCGTGCTCTCGACCTTGAGCTTGCCGCCCTCGACGCTGAGCCAGGCCCAGCCGCTGCCGAACCGCGTGGCGGCGGCGTTTGCGAAGTCTTCCTTGAATTTCTCGAACCCGCCCAGCTCGGCGTCGATCGCCGCGGCCAGGTCGCCCGAGGGCGCCCCGCCGCCCGAGCCGCTCAGCGTGACCCAAAACAGCGAGTGGTTGGCGTGGCCGCCGCCGTTGTTGCGCACGGCGCCCTGCTTGTCGGCGGGCACGCTGGCGATGTTCTTGCAAAGGTCCTCGATCGACTGCGAGCCGAGGTCGGTCCCCTCGATCGCCGCGTTGAGCTTCGTCACGTAGGCGTTGTGGTGCTTGTCGTGATGGATCTCCATCGTCTTCGCGTCGATGTGCGGTTCGAGCGCGTCGAACGCGTACGGCAGGTCGGGCAGGGAGTAAGCCATGGCGGGTGAAGCTCCTCGGGTCGGAGTGGTTGAGAGCCGGCCAAGCCGCTTGTGCGGCGGCCGGCTGGGAGAGACGCTTGCGGCGCAACCGGGGTCGCCGGTCGCTCGACCACAGCTTATCGCAACCCTCGTGCCGGCAACAGCGTCGGTAGAAACCGGCGGCGCCGTGGGCGGGCGGCCCTGGCGGCCACTCCCCGGGAGAATCGAGCGATCAAAGAGAGGCGCCCGCCGTGCGGCTGGCTCCGGTCGGGGCGTTCAGCCTCCGATAACGCGACAGCAGACGATCGAGCTCGGCCCGCTGGCCGTCGATCGCTCGCAGCTGCGCCCGGATCTGTTCGAGCGTGTCGTCTTCGGGCCCCGAAGCCTGAGCGGGCAGCTCGGGCAACGCGCCGAGTCCGGCGTGCGGCTTGGCGTCGCTGGGGGCGAACGTCTCGCTGGCGAACGCCTCGTCGAGCGCCTCGGGCGAGTGACCCTCGTGGGTCGACTGAGCAACGAGCCGGTGGGCCTTGCGCACCGCGTCGGCGCGGCTGCTGCGGCGGAGACTGATTTCTTGGGTGCTGGTGCGCATGGCGTGCGTGTGGGGAGGGCTGTCTTGGGGGGGAGTCGGCCGGGGGCGGGCGGCGCCGCGATCTCAAGCCTGGGCGGGCTCGCTCGGGGCGGGCTCGGCCTTGGGCGGGTCGGCCGAGGTTTCTTTGGCCATCAGGTAAGACTTGAGGCTGCCGAGCAGGCGGCGGGCTTGTTCCGAGACGTCCTTCTGACGCCGGTCGCGATCGCGTTTGGGCCTGATCGTCACGTCGGCGTTCGTTTGCACGTACTTGCCCGACGCCAATCCCGAGCTGTTGGTGCGCTCGATGTGCTCTTGCGAGAGGAGCATGTCGATCATGAAATCTTGCGGGCGGACCGTCGAGCCGCTCACGGCGATCAGCTCGGTCACTTGCAGCCGGAGCTCGTTCTCGGTGATGTGCAGGATCTTGGCGTCGCGGTCCGAGATGAACCCGCGGAGCTTCTCCACGGCGATCTCGATCGGCACGTTGGTCACCAGCCGGGTCTCGATCAGCTTGGCGCCGCCCCACACGGGGAACTTCCACCAACTCTTCTTGGCCTTTGGTGCGTCGCCCATGCCGTCTCCCAGTTGAACTACTTGGTTGCGCCCCTGGTCCTTGGCCAACAGCAGGCCACGGTCGGAGCGGCGGAGCATCGATTCGGGGGTGTCCCCCGGCTGCAGCTCGGTGACGCCAAAGCTGGCGGTGATCGGGTTGCCGCCCAACTCCGAGTGGCTGGTCTCGGCGAGACGCTTGCGCATCTGCTCGGCGCGTCGGGCGGCCGAGGCGTTGTTGCAGTCGGCGCAGAGCACGGCGAACTCTTCGCCGCCGTAGCGGGCGACCAGGTCGCCCGAGCGGCACGAGGTCTTCAGCAACTTGGCGAAGGTCATGATCGCCGCGTCGCCCGCCTGGTGGCCGTACGTGTCGTTGATCCGCTTGAAGCGATCGATGTCGGCCATGATCAGGCTGCAGGGCAGCCCGGTCTCTTGGTGGGCGTCGATGAACGAGGCGAGCATGCGATCGAACTCGGCCCGGTTGGCCACCTGGGTCATCGGGTCTTTGGTCATTTCGGTGTGCAGCGCTTGGCACCGCTCCTCCAGGGTGGCGACACTCGAAGCGTCGTGCAGCAAAACCGAGGCCCCGAGCGTGTCGCCCTTGGGATCGGGCACCGGCATCGCGTGCAGGTCGACCGCCACGCTGCGGCCGTTGCGGCCCATCACGCTGATACGCTCGATCACTTGCACCCCGCCCTTGACCGAACGCAGCACGGGGCAGCGGAGGTCTTCGATCAGCTTGCCCGTGTCGTCCGACATGTCGAGCAGGCTCGGCAGCATCTTCTTGCCGACCGCCGCCGAGGCCGCCACGCCGGTGAGCCGCTCGGCGCCGGTGTTCCAGCGGGTGATCACCAGCTGGCTGTCGACGAACAGCACGGCGTCGTGCATGTTCTCGATCAGCTTGGTCTCGAACGGGCTCGGCCCGCCTGCCGCCCCGGGGCGGGCGGTGACGAGCTCGGGTTTCCAGTCGAAACTCTCCTCGAAGTCGCCCAACCGGGAGAGCCAACGCCGCGCGACGTCGCGCTCCAGCTCGCTCTGGTCGCGGGAGAACAGGTCGCAGAAGCTGTTCACCAAGTCGGGGTCGAACTGGCTCCCGGCGCATTGTTGCAATTCGCTGAGGGCCCGCTCTCTCGACCGCGCCGGGCGGTAAACGTGGTCCGTGGTCATCGAGTCGTAGGCGTCGACGATCGCCAGCATCCGTGAGACGAACGGGATCTGGTCGCCGGCCAGCGGCACGTGCTGGCGCCCGCCATCGAAGTGGGCCGCCGACGCGACCATCGCCTCGACCAGCGGCGCCGGCGCCCCGGTTGTCTGCAGGATGTGCCTCCCCAGGTCGCGGCTCGATTCGAGCACGTCGATCTCTTCGTTCGTCAGCCGCCCCGGCTTGACCAGCACCGCGTCGGGGACGCCGATCTTGCCGATGTCGTGCAGGAGCGCCACGAACTCCAACTGCGAGCGGAGCTTCTCCGGCATGTTGAGCGCCACGGCCCAGCGGCTGCAGCCGATGGCGACGCGCAGGCTGTGGGCGGCGGCCGCCGCGTTCTTGCACCTGAGGGCGGTGAACAGCGCGCCGGCGATCCCCAAGCGGGCCTCGGCAAGTCGCAGCCCGGGATCGTTCGGGCCGATCGGCGCGGGAGTGGCTTGGCCCGACTCGACCGCGGCGCTCTCCAGTTCGCTCAGCAGGCGAGAGATTTGCTGCAGGTTGCCGGCTTCGCCTTTATGGGGCGGCGTGGACTCGCCCTGGGGGGCTGTCTGCTGGGAGTCGGTCGTGGGGGGGGCGTCTACTGGCCGCATCGGATTCTCACACGTTGACTAACGCCAACGCGGTTCGGGGCGATTTTCAGATGGATTCTTGGACCGGCATTCAGGCGTCTCGATGCAAAAACCTAGGTCATGCCTTCGGGGACACGGCGGGGGGCAAGGAAGTGGGGGCGTTTTTTTTGCACGCATCCACATCCGCCAGTCCTGTCATGACGTTTTGCCCCGCAAACTCGACCCGATCGACGAGGTTTCGCTGGATCACTCGACTGGCGCCGTGGCACAAGCCCTTCACGCCATCCCACCGGCGGCGCCGATGACCGTTTGTGACGGATATTGCGCCGCCAACGGGTACGCCACTTGGGCGCTACAAGCTACGGCTAACCGAAACGGCGACGCGCGGGAAATTCCTATCTAAGGCGGGCACACCAAGGCGGGCGGAAACTTATGGGCTCTGTGAATCTGCGCGGCGATCGCCGCCGTCGGTTAATGCAAGAAGGCTCGATCCAGGGGACGAAGGTCGCCCCGGTCGAATCGAACGACGACCAGCAACGCGGCGCCGGCAAGCGCTACGCTTTGCGTGAAGGGAGTCTGAGCTTCGCCATGGCGAGCGGTTTGACGCCGCGGTCGCCCTGGGGCGTGGCCGGCCTGGCCGCCGTGCTGGCGCTGATCGCGGCCGCCGTGGTGGCGCTGGGCGTCTTCCGCGGCCCGCTGTTGGGCGATGCGGGCGCCCCCTTTGCGCTCGGCGCCCTCGGCACGCTGGCGGCGTGGCACGCCCAAGCCGCCTGGCTGCTGTCCGCCGTGGGTTGCGTGGTGCTGTTCGGGCTGCGGCGTCAGCGGATCGACGACTTCCGCGGCAATTACCGCTGGTGGCTGCTGGCCGCAGCCGCTTGTGTGGCGCTGAGCCTCAACGCCTCGACCGGGCTGCACGCCGTGGTCGCCTCGGCGCTGGGGCGGCTCACCGGCTGGTCGCCGCTGGCGGGCGACGCCTTCTGGTGGCTCGTGCCGGGCGTGCTGGCGCTGGGCTACGTGGTCGTGCGGGCCGTGCTCGACCTGAAGGAAAGCACCGCCGCGCTGCTGTTCTCGGTCGCCGCCCTGGGTTGCTTCGCCTTCAACGCCGCCGCCGTGAGCGGCTTGGCCGTAGCCGCCGAGCGGCCGATCGCCTCGCACTCGTGCGCGATCGCCGTGCCGGTGCTCGTCCTGTTGGCGATCGTCAGCTACGCCCGACGAGCGGTGCTTGAGACCGAGGGCGTGGTCGCCGCGCCGCAACGGGCCGAGCCGTCCAAGGGCAAGGAAAAGCCGACCAAGGAGCAGCCCGCCGCGGCTGCCCAAAAAGCGTCCGCCCAGAAGAGCGAGCAGAGCAAGAAGAGCGAGCCGCGCAAGCCGGAGTTGAAACTGGCGGCCGAGCCCGAGGAGCCCGCCACCCGCGCCGGCGCCGCGGACCGCCGAGAGCGGCGCCGGAAGCCCGAACCCGACCAGCCGAAGGCCCAGCAAGAGGCCCCACAGAGCTCGACGCAGTGGACCAACGGCGCCGAGGGCGGCGAGGACGATTACGGCGATGGGCCGGAGCGTCGCAAGCTCAGCAAGGCGGAACGCAAGCGGCTGCGGCGGGAGAAGGCGCGGCGGGCGGCGTGAGCCGACAGCGTGGCGTGGCCCCGGTCCGGGGTGGTCGGGGGCCGCGCCGCGGACTTATCCGCTAAGCCCCTGCGCGATAGGCTGGCGGGCTTATCCGGCCCCGCGCACCTCGACCCTTGCCCACGATGACCGTCCGCACCCGCTTCGCCCCCTCGCCGACCGGCTACCTCCACATCGGCGGGGTGCGAACCGCGCTGTTCAACTGGCTGTTCGCCCGCCGGCACGGGGGGCAGTTTATCCTGCGCGTGGACGACACGGACCAGCAGCGCAACGTCGAGGCCGCGTTGGAGCCGATCCTGCACGGCTTCCGCTGGCTCGGGCTCGACTGGGACGAGGGCCCCGAGGTCGGCGGCCCTCACGGCCCCTACTACCAGTCGCAACGCGGCGAGGCCTACGAGTCGGCGGTCACTCGGCTGCTCGATTCGGGCCACGCCTACCGCGACTTCGCCACGCCCGAGGAGCTGCAAACCGAACGCGAAGCGGCCCAGGCCGCCGGCGAGGCGTTCACCTACAGCCGCAAGTGGATGGCCGAGTCGCCCGAGCAGGCGGCCGCCTACGAGGCCGAGGGGCGTCAGGGCGTCGTGCGGCTCAAGATGCCACGCGAAGGCAAGCTGGTGGTCGACGACTTGGTGCGCGGCGAGGTCGCTTTTGATTGGGCGCGGGAGCAGGACCACGTGATCCAGCGCGCCGACGGCACTTGCCTCTACCACTTGGCCACGGTCGTGGACGATCACGACCTGGAGATCTCGCATGTGATCCGCGCCGAGGAGCACCTGTCGAACACCCCCCGGCAGGTGTTCATCGCCGAGTCGCTCGGCTGGGCGCCGCCGCGGTTCGCCCACCTGCCGTTCGTCGCCGAGCCGGGGAGCAAGAACAAGCTCAGCAAACGCAAGCTGGACAAGTACCTCAAGAACCGCGACTTCGCCCAGCTCAACGAATACGGCGCCAAGATCGCCGAGAGGATCGGTCTGGAGACCTCGGCCGAGACGTTCAACCCGGTGATCGTCGACTTCTACGAGCAGACCGGTTTCCTGGCCGACGCGGTGCTCAATTACTTGCTGCTGTTGGGGTGGTCGCTCGACGACTCGACCGAGGAGTTCACGCGTGAGGAGATGATCGAGAAGTTCTCGCTGGAGCGCGTGAACAAGGCGCCGGCGAGCTTCGACCCGGCCAAGCTGCTGTCGTTCCAAGAGCGGGCGATGCAGCAACTGCCGCTCAAGCAGCGGGCGGCCCGTTGCTTGGAGTTCGTCAAGAAAGCGGGCTGGGTGTCGGACCCACCCGCCTGCGAGATGGGGCCCTACGTGACAAAGATCGTCGAGGGCGCCGGCGACCGCATCAAGACCGCCGGCGACATCCTCGACTACGACGACTTCTTCGTCGCCGACGACGCCTTGGTCTACGACGAGAAGGCGTGGCAGAAACGGCTGGTCAAACCGGAGAACGCCGCCGGGCTGCTCACCAAGTTCCGCGCCGAACTCGCTAAGCACGAGAACGCCACGGCCGACGAGCTCGAAGCCGTGCTCAAGGCGTTCTGCGAGGCCGAGGGTATCAAGATCGGCGAGATCATCCACGCCCTGCGCGTGGCGACGACCGGCAAGGGGGTCGGCTTCGGCATGTTCGAGACCCTCGAACTGCTGGGCCACGAGCGCCGGCTGCGCCGCATCGATCTGGCGCTGGCGCGTTTGTAATCGCAGCGACTGGCCGCGCTCTAGCGGCGTTGCCCTCTCGTGCCCGTGACACCTCGTGTCACTCTCGTCGCTGCGCTTTTCGTCGCGGCGATTTGATCGCGCTGCGCGACGCAATTAGCGTGGCTTTCGGAACAGGGGATTGAGGTCTAGGCGTCGCCGGATCCGCAGACCCCCGTGGAGGGCCCCCATGCCTCCCGAAGCAACCCTTAGTGAGCCCACCTCGCAGTTGGCCGCGGCCGACGAGCGCTTGGCTGCGCTGGAGCGTGAGTCGCGTTCGCTGCGCAGGCAGCTGGAAAGATTGCGTCGTGAGGGCGACAGCGACGGCGCCCGCCAAGTCGCCGCCCGGCTGCGATCGACCCAGCACCGGACGACCCACGAGCGGGCAACCCCGGCCCGCGCCGCCAAGACCGAGCCGAGCCCCACGCACCCGCCGGCCCGTTCGCATGGGAAGACTCCGTCTCTCGCCACGACGCCGTCCCACGCGAAAAAGCAGCTCGTGCGTAAGCGGCGGGCCCGCAGCCTGCGCCGCCGACCGCTGCACGTCAGCCTGTTGGCCCACGGGGTGATGCTGCTCGCCGCGGCGCTGGCGAGCTTTGCAAGCTTCAGCGAAGAGCCGCTCACGCTGTGGGCCGGGGTGGCCGAGGCCGAGTCGCTTGCCGAGATGCCGCCGCTGGTGGAGTTCGCCGCCTTGGAAGACACGCCCGAAACGCCCGCAGAATCGCCGGCCGAGTTCGAGCCGCTCGTCGACCTCGTGGCGTTCGAGGCGCCCGCCATCGAGGCGCCGCCCGCGCCCTCGCTGGCGTTCCAGCCGATGACGCTCGGCGCGGCGGCCATGCTGGCCGTCGCCGCGGGCGAACCGTCGAGCCCGCCGGCCGCGGCCGGCGCGCAGCCCACCAGCCCCGGCGGCGCGCCGTCGGGCAGTGTGAGCTTCTTTGGCGCCGAGTCGGCCGCCGACCGGGTGGTCTACGTGATCGACAACTCGGGCAGCATGCAGCGGGGCCGGCTGGAGACCTCGCTCATGGAGCTGCGCCGCAGCATCCGCCAGTTGAGCGAGTCGCAATCGTTTTACGTGGTGGTCTACAGCGACCAGGCGTACCCGATGTTCTTCCCCGATTCGACCATGGAGATGCTGCCGGCCACACGGCCAAACCAGAAGAAACTGATCGCCTGGCTGGGCGAAGTGGAGATGTGCATGGGGGGCCGGTTGTTGGACGCCATGGAGTTGGCGGCGTCGCTCGACCCGCACGCGGTGTTCGTCCTGTCGGACGGCGACATCCGCAGCGACTACGTGATGCGCAGCATGACCGAAGAGAGTGACTGGGAGTTCACCGTCCACACCGTCGGCATGACGGTGCGCAACGCCGACCACGCCGGCCGCCTGCAAGCGATCGCCCAAGCGCACGGCGGCCAGTACCGCAACGTGGAGGTCCACCCCGGGGCGCTCAAGCTCTCGCTCCGCCGCCCCGTGCCGTACCACCGGGAGCCGGGGCCGGTGTGGGGCTCGCAGGTGCGGGCGTGGGGGAAGTAGGGGGAAAGACGAATGACGAATGCGCGCCCGACAGGTTCGTCATTCGGGCATTCGTCATTCAGCGACGCGCTGATTCGTAGCGGTTCGGCCCCAGTCGCGCTCAGCGGTTTCGCAGCAAGAAAACGCCCAACAAGTGCGTCGCGTAATACAGCCCCACGCCGGTCAACGAGATCAGCCCGAGCGCGGCGAACATCTTTGGCGTGTCGAGCCGGAACTGGCCTTCGAACACGGCCGAGGCGAGTCCTGATTGGGCGCCCGCCGCGCCGGTGACGAACTCGGCCACCACCGCGCCCACCAGGCTCAGGTTCACCGCGGTCTTCAGCCCGGCCAAGAAGTAGGGCGTCGCCGACGGGGCGAGCAGCAGCCGCAGCCTTTGCCAGCGGCTGGCGCCGTACAGATCGAACAGGTCGCGGAGGCCGGGGTCGGCGCTCTTCAGGCCGGCGGTGGTGGAGGCCAAGATCGGGAAGAACGCCACGATCGTCGCGCACGCCAGCAGCACCAGGTCGGTCCGCTCGATCCACAACAGCAGCAGCGGGGCGATCGCCACCAGGGGGGTCACTTGGAGCACCACGGCGTACGGCGCCAGGCTCAGCTCCAGCAACGGCGAGGCGCTAAACAGCACGGCCAACACCACGCCCATCGCGACCGCCAGGGCGAGCGCGGCGAGTGTCGTGCCGAGCGTCACCCGCCAGGCGGCCGACAGCCCGGGCCACTCCGCCACGATCGTCTGAGCCACGACGCTCGGCGCGGGCGCGATGTAGGTTGGCACGTCGCGCACGCGGACGATCGCTTCCCACGCCCCGAGCACCACCGCGGCGACCACGAGCGGCGCGATCAGCCTGAACAGCCATCGGCGGCGGGATTGGCGGCGGTCTGGTTGCATGGTGCTTCTGATAGGGGGAACCGCCAAGACGCCAAGGACGCCAAGACGCGCCAGGAAGAAGAGAAATTAGATGGGACTGTCTGGATACAGGTGACAGGTCTTCCTTATTCCTGTGAATCGTGTCGAGGTATAAACTATTTTCTATTGGCGCGTCTTGGCGTCCTTGGCGTCTTGGCGGTTATTGCTTAACTGTATGCGAGCGCCGCCGACGCCCGCTCGCACAACGCCGCGTAGCGCGGGTCGCTGCGGGTCGACGCGTCGCGGGGCCTCGGCAGGTCGATCGCGATTTCCTCGGCGATGCGTCCCGGGCCGGCCGACATCACCAGCACCCGGTCGGAGAGGTAGACCGACTCGTACACGCTGTGCGTGACAAACAGCACGGTCCACTGGTGCTCGGCCCACAGACCCAGCAGCTCGTCGCCGAGCCTCTGGCGGGTGATCTCGTCGAGCGCGGCGAACGGCTCGTCGAGCAGCAGCAGCCGCGGCGCCGTCACGAGCGCCCGGGCGAGCGACACCCGCATCCGCATGCCGCCCGACAGTTGGCTCGGCCGCAGCCGGGCGGAGTCGGCCAGGCCGACCCGCTCCAGCGCCGCGTCTACCCGCTCGCACGCGGCCGGCCGCGACTCGCCGCGCAGCCGGAGCGGCAGATAAACGTTGTCCCACGCCGTGGCCCACGGCATGAGCGTGGGGTCTTGGAAAACGAACGCCACCTCGTCCTTGGCGGCCGCAACGCCGACGCGTCCGGCCGTGGGCCCGCCGAGCCCCGCCACGAGCCTCAGCACCGTGCTCTTGCCGCAGCCGCTGGGGCCCAGGAGGCTGACGAATTCTCCCGACGCGATCGCAGCCGACAGGTCGTCGAGCACCGCCGCCGCGCCGCGGCCGAAGGACTTGGCGACGCTTTCCAGACGCACGGCGGCCGGGAGTGGGCTGGGCTCGGGGGGAGTCATCCCGTCGGGGGCGCTGGCAGGGGGGCGCTGTTGGGGGGGCAGGGAGAGGCGCCGCACAGGGCGGGGCGAGACGCCGCGATCGTAGCCCGCCGCCGCCGGCGCCACAACGCGACACGCCGCCACGGCGGCTGCTCGGAGGCTTCGTGGGACTACTTTACGTGGTTCGCCCCCCCGCTTATCTTGGGGCCCACCCGTCTGGCAGGGGCGTCGGTTGGTGGAACCGACGCGGCAGACGGATCGCTTTTCTGGCGAAATCTTTTCATACAAACTGACAGGGCGGAGGTTGTGATGGCGTTGGCTATTAGACGCATGGTGGGGGCGCTGCCCACCAGAAGATCCGCCTCGGCCTGTTCCGTCTGCTTGGCGTTGGCTGCGATCTTGCTCGCCGCGTCGCCGGCCTCGGCGCAAGACGCCGCGGCCGCCGTCCCCACGCTCGAAGAGGTCGCCGCCAAGGCGGACGAGGCCGCCCTGGCCGCCCACAACGGCTGGATGCTCACCAGCTGCGCGCTGGTGCTGTTCATGACCGCCCCCGGTTTGGCGATGTTCTACGGCGGCCTGGTGCGCAAGAAGAACGTGCTGAGCGTCCTGATGCAGTGCATCTTCCTGATGGGCCTGATGACCGTGCTGTGGGCCCTGTACGGCTACTCGCTCGCCTTCGGCGGCGACAACCCCTACATCGGCAACGGCGATTACCTCTTCATGGACGGCGTCCAGCGCTTCTGGAACGAGGAGACCGGCGCGCCCGAGACGCCGATGGCCGACGCCATCCCGCGGCTCACCCACATGCTGTTCCAGGGCATGTTCTTCATCATCACCCCCGCGCTGATCTGCGGCGCCTTCGCCGAGCGGATGAAATTCAGCGCGATGACGCTGTTCGTTGTCCTCTGGGGGACGTTCGTCTATTGCCCGCTGTGCCACTGGGTGTGGGGCGGCGGCATCTTGGCCTTTGGCGCCGACGGCGCCTGGGCGGGCGGGGCCCTCGACTTCGCCGGCGGCACCGTGGTGCACATCAGCTCGGGCGTTTCGGCCCTGGTCTGCGCGATGATGATCGGCCGCCGCGGCGGCCAAGAAGACCTCAGGCCGCACAACCTCACCTACACGGCGCTCGGCGCCGCGATGCTGTGGGTCGGCTGGTTCGGCTTCAACGCCGGCAGCGAGCTCGCCTCCGACGGGCTCACCAGCAGCGCGTTCGCCACGACCCACTTCTCCGCCGCCGCCGGCGCCGTCGCCTGGAGCTTGTGGGAATGGATCACCCGCGGCAAGCCGAGCCTGCTCGGCGCCGCCTCGGGCGCGGTGGCGGGTTTGGTCTGCATCACGCCGGCCGCCGGGTTCGTCCAGCCGATGCCCGCCCTGGCGATGGGCGCCATCGCCGGCGTCGTCTGCTCGATCGCCTGTGGCCTGAAGAACAAGTTCGGCTACGACGACGCGCTGGACGCCTTCGGCGTTCACGGCGTCGGCGGCACGCTGGGCGCCATCCTCACCGGCGTGTTCGCCACCCGCGTCTGCTGGGACATCGCCGAGGGCGAGCCCCTGGGCATGATCGAGAGGGGCTCGGTGATGACCGGTCAGATCGTCGCCACGGCGGTGACCTGGCTCTTCAGCATCGTCGCCACGTTCATCCTGCTGAAGATCGTCGACGCCCTGGTCGGCCTGCGCGTCAGCGAGCAGACCGAACGGATCGGCCTCGACCTCGACGAGCACGGCGAAGAGGGCTACCTGTTGATGTAGCCGTTAGCCGACGGAATCCCATGGCGGTAGCTTGACTGCCGGATTCCGCATTCGGCTCAGCGCGTGATAACCACGCTCGGCCGCGACGCGTGCCACGCCGCGGGGCGGCCCAGGCTGCGGCCCTGCCATTGGGCGCCGTACATGCCGGTGAACGGCGTCGCCTCGGTCCGCGGGCGTGCAGCCGAGAAGCCGTACCACTTCATCGACGCCAGCCGCTCCATCCGCTGGGCGGCGCGCATCTGGGACTTCTGCTGGGCGATCTGCAGCGGCGTGGCGACCGGCGCCGCCGATTCGTACTCGGAGGACCACGCCTGGCCACGCTCGCCGCTATCGACGGCCGCGGGGCCCGGGTCGGCATTGAGCCGCGGCTGAGAGAACTGAGCCCACGCGGGCGAGGCCCCCAGCACGCAGGCGGCGGCAAACACGATCGCGATCGAGCAATAAGTACGCATCCGAAAGACTCCGTTCGGGCGGTGGCGTCGGCATAAAAAGCTGACGGGACGAGCGCGAACGTGCGGCCCCGCAGTGGACTCTTTCGACCGGGCGCGACCACGCCTAGCAGGGCAATCGTTCGCCACGCTACGACCCGCGTCACCACGGGCCTCCGCCAAAAATCCCCAAACCACGCAGCCAACGCCCACGGTCTGGCCGGCACGTCTTGACCAATCCGCAAGGTTTCCATAGCTTTGGTTAAGCCGGTTGCACCGATTGGCCGATACGGTACTTACGCCCATCGGCCGCCCATCGGCCGCCCATCGGCCGAAACGCCCGGCGAGCGACAACAGTTAAGGCGCCGTAGCCAAGTGGCTAAGGCATCGGATTGCAAATCCGACATCCCCGGTTCGAATCCGGGCGGCGCCTCTGAAAGAGAAAACCCCGCGGGACGGCATGTCCCGCGGGGTTTTTTCGTGCGCTGTGGTGAGGGGCTGGGGGGCACGTCTTGGGCAGGAGGGCGGGTGACGATCTTGCGATAGATGGCGGCCATGAGTGGTCACAATCCAGCTAGTTGCTTCTTCGGTGCTCGGCTAGAAGACGTTCGGCTTCGCTGAGGTTGTTCTGGGTCGTCGCCCAGTAGGCGGGGAAGTCCTTCTCGGTGAGGACCGTGAGGGAGCGTTCGTAGCAGGCGATGGCGTTGGCGAGGTTCTCCTCCCGGTCGCCGACCTCGGCACACCGGACACGATCAACCGGACGTTCGTCGACTTCCAGCACCACTTGTACGAGCCAGCGCCGGCGGCGTGATCGGGCGCCGGCGGGGCTTCCGCAGCGTTAAATAAAGTGTCTCTAGGCCGCCGACACTTCCGTATGGGGGGGCGACGAAAAATCCCCCAGAAGGACCCGGAGAACGCCTCCGTAGGAAGAAACCCCATTCTCTGTGCGAAAACGCGCCGGGCCAAAAGCCTCGGTCGGCGCTGCGGCGGGGCAGGAAACGCAGCCCCCCGCCGGGGGCGTCATTGCCGCCGCTTCAGAAAGCCCGCCAGACCGGCGATCGCCAGCGGGATGATGATCAGGTTGGCCACTTGTGCGGCGGCGGCGTAGTTCTCGTATTCGATTACCCGCCGCCCCCCGATCACGATCCAATCGCTCGACGGCGCCCAGTCCCCCTCGGCAAACAGGTCGACGATCGGCACACTCACACGCAACGCCATGAACAGCGCCTGCTGGGCGTCCCACTCCTCGGGGCCGGGGCCGATGAGATCGGTGTGATACGGGTTCGCGTTCTGGCGGTTGGGGTCGCGGCGGACGTGGCTCTCCCAGGCGCTCTGCGACATCGCCGGCGCCGGGAAGGTCAGCGGCCTTTCGACCGAGTCGCGGTGCAGGAACACGCCCCAGCTGAGCAAGAGCAGCAACAAGAAGGCGTGGATCATCCGCGATGGCCGCACCCCGTAGCCGAGCAGGAAATCCATCACGCACCACCGCCACAGCCGCACCATCGGCCCGAAGCGGCGGCGTCTGGCGGCAGGCAACTCGGCGAGGTCGCCATGGGTGAGCGACTCCTCGGGCGGCGGCGGGTCGTTCTTGGCGCTCAGCTCCCGTCGCCGGTGGCCGAGGAACACGTCGTCGGCGGTCGGATCGTCGCCGCGGGCGCGGAGCCACCGCTCGACCGTCACGTAAAAAGCCGGGCTGAACTCGGTGTGACGCATGAACGCCTTGAGCGCGGCGTCGCGCTCGCCCGCCGGCCTGTGGCTCTGTTCGGACCTAAGCCAAGAGGCGAGCAAGTAGACGCCCGCGACGAAGAGCACGAGCGAACCGCCGGGCGTTTCGGCGGTGATCGCGGCCGCCACGCCGGCGCACCACACGGCGAGCCACAGCGCCTGCCGCAGCCGGTCGCGCCGGGTCGCGTCGGACGCCGTACGCGACACGTTTAGCACAGCTCTGCGAACGGAACCTAAGAGACCGGCGGCGGAATCGCGGCAACGACCGTACGAGCCGCGCAGACGCGCCGAAGCAAGGCCCCACGGGTCATAACTCGGCTTTGCGGCATCAAGAGCGGCCGCTGCCGGTGCGGACCCCGAGCGCCCTGCCCGGCCCTCCGGCCACTGGGGTGTTTCGTTGACTAACAGCTCCTCGAACTGGAGCTGGTGCACCGTCAGCGGCGGCCCGCCGGCGCGGAAGTCCCACATCAGTTGCAAGCTGCGCACCTGCGCCTCGTCGAGCCTGAAGTACTTTGGCGTGTCCGCCTTCTCGTTCGGCTCCGTGGGGTCGGCAGCGCCGCTGTCGGGCTCGGACAGATCGACACGGAGCACCAACTCGGAGAGCTTCGCCCCCCGGGCGTCGACGCGGCCGGAGACTTGGGGGTAGGGGCCGCTGGCGTCGGTCTCGTCGCCGAACACCCGGCCAACGATCGTCGCGTTGCGGAGCCGCAGGTCGCCGTGCACGCGGCCGTGGGTGAAGTTCGCCTCGCCTTCGATGCGGGCGTCTTCCAGGTCGACCGTCCCCAGCACCCGCTGCCCCTTGAGCCACAGCCGCCCGCCGATCCGCGCCATGCGGAGGTCAACATCGGCAATCTGCGGCTCGTTGGGGTCTTCCGGCGGCGTGCGTAGCGGATCCTGACAATCGTGGAATTCCTGCCGCCAATGCGTACGGAAATCGGCCAGCTTTTCTTGGGATAACCGCAGTGGATTTTCTTTCCGCGCCCCCGCGATCCCGCCGCAAAGGTCGAGATCGCCCGCCACCTTGGCATGCCGCAGCGATACGCGGCCGTCTACACACGCATCGTGCAGCAGCACCGGCCCCCCGATTTCCGCATAATCCATCCACAAGTCGCCAGCGATGCTGAGCGGCAGTGGTGCAGTGGGGGCCTTGCCCGCCTCCGGCACGCCAGGCCCAAGGAACTCGGTTCGATTGAAAAATGTCGTGAGGAAAACACCCAAGCCGATCGACGCATGGTAAATCACGAAGCTGCCCACGATAGTTGTTCCACGAAGCATGAACACCGACCCGCCGACCGTTGCGTTCTCCATATCGACCGCCTTGCCGTCCGGCTCGGCGTTGATCGTGGCGTTTGAGAACTCAACATTGCTTCCAACCTCGCCGCGGAGGTCGACCGAGCCGACGACCTTGGTTTTATCGCGGAAGAACACCGACCTGCCGACCGTTGCGTTCTCCATATCGACCGCCTTGCCGTCCGGCTCGGCGTTGATCGTGGCGTTTGAGAACTCAACGCTGCTTCCAACCTCGCCGCGGAGGTTGACCGAGCCGAGGACCTTGGTTTTATCGCGGAAGAGCACCGCCCCGCCGACCGTTGCGTTCTCCATATTGACCGCCATGCCGTCCGTCTCGGCGGTGATCGTGGCGTTTGAGAACTCAACGTTGCTTTCGACCTCGCCGCGGAGGTCGACCGAGCCGGTGACCTTGGTTTTATCGTGGAAGAACACCGACCCGCCGACCGTTGCGTCCCCCATATTGACCGCCTTGCCGCCCGGCTCGGCGGTGATCGTGGCGTTTAAGAACTCAACGCTGCTTCCAACCTCGCCGCGGAGGTCGACCGAGCCGATGACCTTGGTTTTATCGCAGAAGAACACCGACCCGCCGACCGTTGCGTTCTCCATATTGACCGCCATGCCGTCCGTCTCGGCGGTGATCGTGGCGTTTGAGAACACAATCTGACTTCCGACCTCGCCGCGGAGGTCGACCGAGCCGATGACCTTCGTTTTGTCGCGGAAGAACACCGACCCGCCGACCGTTGCGTTCTCCATATTGACCGCCTTGCGGCCCGTCTCGGCGGTGATCGTGGCGTTTGAGAACACAATCTGACTTCCGACCTTGCCGTGGAGGTCGACCGAGCCGATGACCTTGGTTTTATCGAGGAAGAACACCGACCCGCCGACCGTTGCGTTCCCCAGGTCGAAGGCGAGGTGCGTGGGACCAACCCGAATCTTTGCTGCGATGCAGCCGAGGCTCCCGCCCAACCGGGCTGAATGCAGGCAAAATCCGCCGTCGCATCGAAGACCCGTTAGGTCTAAATCGTGACAGAGATCGGAGCCTCCGAGTTGGACCGACCCGGAGACCTTTGCAAAAGCCAGGAGCGTCTCGCCGTCGACGCTGAGCCGGGCGGCGTGCAGCGCAGGGCCGGAACGACGGATGATCTGTGATCGTGGCCGATCATGAAAATCACGATTCTCGACCGACTCGTCGTCGGTCGCTCGATCGCCAAGGGGCGCGGACTTCTTGTGGTGCTCTTCCAGTTCTTTGACCAGAGCAAGGTTCTTGAGCACCGCGCCCGACAGGTCGAGCGGCCCGATGACGCGGGCGTCGGTCAGGTTGAGCGTGTCGTGAAATTCGCACCCGGGCAGAAAGAGCCCTCCTTCGAGGTTCGCCCGCTCTAGAGACGCCCCACGGCGGAACGTGCATCTCACCAACCGAACCGCCGCCTCGGCCCGCAGACCCGCCAGATCAACCGCCTCGTCGAACGTCACCCGTCTGAGCCGAACCTCCTCGCCCGCCTTCGCCGCTTGGCGTAATTCGTCCAGAAAGCCAGGCATTCGCTGGGCGTCGATCTGCTCGTCGGTACGCTCAAACATCGATCTGCCGGGCGGGTGAGCCAATGAGAACCGGGGACCATTGCAACGGAGACACGGTCCCGATCGTACTCAGCCGAAGGCGCCCAATCTACGGCTTGCCGCCAATGCCAGTGGCCCAAGAAGCCCAATGCGCGCCCTACAGGCAGAGAACGAACTTCTCAGAAGAGCCTCTCCCGGTGAGCGGACGGTAGATCGAGTCCCCAAGCACGATTTTCTGGCAAAAACAAATGAGGATGCCCCAACGGTCAGCGCGGCGGGCGTCTCAGAGCAGAGGCCCCCCTCTCCCCGCCGGGTCCTTCCGACTCGACCACCACAGGGGCTCTCACCCCAACGGCCCATGCGATAGAGAGAGTTCGTGCGATCGGCAGGCGTAGCCCTGCGCGGTCCGCAACAAGTTTCCATGCCCGTAGTTGTTCGAAAGGGGCGGCCGTCGAGGCAAGGCGCCAAGGACCCTGAACCCCCACCAAATGGGTGCTTAGCCTGCCTCGTGCGCTATCAAGAGCGACGCCAACCGCCGCCGGGCGGCGCCTCTGAGAAAGAAGCCCCGTGGGACGGTTCGTCCGGCGGGGTTTTTTTGTGGGATTGCGGTGAGGATTCAGGAGCTCCAGGGGAGGGAGACCGTTCCAGCCTGGCTGGTCTCCCGTGCTGGCCAGTTTCGAAGGATCGCCTCTATCGCAGGGGCTATCGTGCGATCACCTCACCGTGCGTTACCGCTCCGGCGGCACGGCTGAATAGAGGGGCCGCAGTTTCTCGTTGTCTCTGTGGCCCCCGTCCCGCTAGGGACTCAGGGGGGCCGCGCTTATGGTCCCTTATGGGATAGCGGAACTAATGAGTTCCTCCGTGCGGGCGCGCTCAGTTCCTCTGTGCGTAGGAACCTATTGGTTCCTCTGTGGGCGAAGGCGTTGCGGCATAGGTCGCCAATGGTGACACGCCAATCAGACGCGTCACCATTGGCAAGAATGTATGACATATGGGAGCCGACGCGTCCCTCAAGGCGACTCGATGAACCCCTCGTGCCGCACCACCCAGGCCGGGGCCGCCGGGAAGCCGGGCGCGGGGCGGTCGGGGGCGCCCTCCCAGCCGCCGGCCATCTGGGCGACCGCCCACAGCACGCCGCCGTTGCCCGGCAGGTAGAGCGGCAGGCGCTCGGTTTGGTAGTTGTGGCCGTTGGCCAGGTAGACGTTCTTGGGGGCGTCCATCAGCAGGCAGTCGACGGCGTCTTCCGGGCGGTCGAGGCGGGCGGCGGTCATCGCCATCACCGGGAAATCCCAGCCCCAGGTCGTCGGCCAGTCCCAATCCTCCAGCACCGTGTCGAGCGTGCGCGACATGGTCGCGGTGTCGATCAGATCGCTCTTGGGCATCACGCCCAGCGCGCAGAGCATCGACGGGTGGTCGTGGCGATTGAGCAGCGGGGCCGATTCGACGGCGGCGTAGTAGCCGTCCATCACGGTCGGCTGGGCGATCTTGCTCGCCACTTCGCGCCACGCGGGGTTCGGCTTGCGGCCGAGACGCTCGCTCCACTCGGCGGCGGTCTGCAGGGCCCACCGCCAGTAGACGAGCTCGAACGTGGGGTTCATCGTCGAGCGACGCGGGTAGCACTCTTGGGCCGGGATGAGCGGCGGGCCGAGCACGTAGCGCTGGCCCTCTTCGTCCCACACGGCGATGTCGGCCATGAAGTCGGCCGTCTCGACAACGAGCTCGGAGTAACGCTCCAGCGTTTCGTGGGAGGGATCGGCGCGGTAGACCAGATCGGCGAACAAGATCGGGTGCGGCTGTTGCCAGATGAGGAACTCGCCCACGCCGCTCGGCGAGCTGACGCCGTGGGGCCCGGTCATCTTCGGCCAGCGCACGCCGGCGTAGCCTTGACGCTCGGCGATCGCCCGGGCAGCGGGCAAGATCTCCTCGTACCAGGCGAGGCTGGGGGTGAGCATCTCGGAGCGGTCCCACAGGGCGAACTGCGCCGCGTGCCAGGGGTGCATCTCCAGGTGGCCTTTGCCGTGCCAACTGTTGGTGGTGAGCCCCGTCTCCTGCGGCGGCATGGGGCCCGCGCACTGGATGGCGGTGAGGTACTGCGACAGCACGACGCGCCGCTCCAGTTCGCGCCAACGCGGGTCTTGGCTCTCGGACAGGTCGACCGCCGCGCCCGACCGCCAGAACGCCTCCCAGTGCTTGGCCGAGGCGTCGCGGAGCGAGGCGAAGCTTAGCGGCGTGGCGCCGTTGTCGCGGTTGTCGTCGCGGTTGTCGTCATCGAGGTCAGTCGGGGCCGGCCCCGTGGCGGGGAAATCGACCACCAGCTCCAGCACGTCGCTCCCCGGCTGGGTGACAACGGCGTGGTGCGCGGCGACTTGCTCGATCTGGGCGCCGTCGCCGAGCCGTGCGTCGACCCAGTAGCCGTCGCCGTCGAGCGTGCGGACGAAGACCGCCCGCCCGGGGGTTTGGAACATCTTGGTCGAGTGCCGCTCGGGCTGGTCGAACGATTGCACCGGGTAGCCCCACTCGCCGGTGGGGTAGCTGAAGCGGAGCTCCACTCCCACGTCGCCGCTCGCCACGAGGGGCGAGGTCACACGCACCGCCACCGCGTCGCGTTGCGGGTCGCCAACGGTTTGCACCTCGACGGTCTGGCCGCGGAACGTGAACCGGCTGGTCGCCTCGCCCGCCCACAGCGTGAGCCGTTGGTTGATCTCGCTGAGGTCGCCCTCGGCGGCCCGGTCGCCGTTCTCTTTGCGGAGCACCAGCCCGATCTGCGCCAGGCTCATGCGGTGCGGGTTGCGGCGGATGTGCTGCCCCGCGTCGCCGTTCTGTCCGTCGGAGTAGCTGACCGAGCGCCCCTCCACCTCGTAGTCGCTGAGCGTCTGCTCGTACGTGTACCCCTGGGGGTTGGGGAACGTGTGCCAGTGGCGGTCAGACATCGTCACGAGCGGCAGGTTCTTGCCGCCGTCGCCGGGGAAGGTCTGCAGGCCGGTCGCGTCGAACGTGAACGCGAAGCCGCCGTTGCCGACCGACAGCGGCGCCTCGGGCGCCAGGCGGTCGTGCGTCGGGTCGTGACGAGAGACGACCGCCTGGCGGTCGATCGGCGCCTCGGCGGCGGCCGGCGCCGCAGCGGGCATGACCAACGCCAGGAAGCAGGCCAGCAGGGCGGCGGGGCGGAGCACGGGGCGTGCACGGAGCGTCTCTTGAGCAGGGGTGGGCATCTTGGTTCCGGGAGTCGGCATGCGAGGATAAGTCGGGGAAAAGTTCGTGTAGAAAGCCAAGTTTACACCGTTTGCGAGGCCCCGTGAGGCGCCGCTCGGCGCCCGTGGCCAGGGCCCCTGCGGATAGGCGCGTGACTCGCCCAATACGTTGACCGCTTTGCCCCGGCTGCTTAGGCTTTAAATGCAAGGTTGCAGGCCCCCTTCGGGGCTTCGAGGCGGATATTCTTGAGCGAACGACCGGGCCGGAACCCGTACTCTGCTAAGACCATACCCCCCTCCCGCGGGCCGCTACGGCGCGATCTCGGCAAGATCGTCTCGCCGACGCGTTTCTGACCCGCACGGCGATTGCTATCGACTCGCCCGCTAAGAAGGTGGACTTCGCCAGCCCCGGCCGAACGCCGCCCATACCCGATCGATCCGAACCCGATCGATCCGAACCAAGGCTCACCCTACCGATGACGCGTTTCAACACGCTTGCTACGGCCGCCCCGCGGCTCGCACGATGGCTCGCCACCGCCTGCTGCCTGGCCGCAGCGGCCACGCTCTGCGCGCCGGCCGCGGCCGAGGTGGCGATCGGCGGGTTCATCCCGCTCGTGGGACTCGGGCTCACCGACGAGTACCAAACGTTCGACGAGGACGCCAGCTTCTTCATCGCCGACCCCGCCTACTCGGCCGGGGGATCGCCGCTCGGCGTGGGGGGCGCCCACTACGAGCTCGCCTTGCTCGACACGGGCGCCGCCACCCACATCCTCACCCGTGAGGCGTACGACCGGTTCGGCATCGCCAGCGAGGGGCTCAGCGGCACGAACTTCCAGCCGGTCGGCGGCGCCACGGGCATCGTGAACCTGCGGATCAACGACCCGATGGGCGTTTACACCACGGGCCTGGCCAACCGCACGGCGGCGGGCGGCGATTTGGGGCTCAACAGCGCGACGTTCCGTGGTCAGACGAGCACCGCGGTGCTGTCGGCGCCCAACGTGGATCAATGGAAGCTGCCCAACATCATCGGCCTGCCGATGGCGGCCCACCACGCGTTGGTCATCCGCAACGACCTGCCGCAGGTCTTCGAGCAGGACGGCCGCACGGTCCGCACCCCGCAGGTCGAGCTCCGCGACCTCGGCTCGGGGGGCGCCGGCGCCGGGCCGGGGGGGACCGACATCCTGCGCCGCGCCCAGCTGAGCCTGAACCCGGGAACGGGCTTCATCCAGGGGCCGTTCTACCTGCAGAACCTCGACATCGGCATCGACCTGGAATTCAACTTCCACGACAACCCGCAGTCGCCCACCGTCGTGGAGAACGGCGCGTTGTTTATTGACGTCGACATGACCAACGGCGCCGACGAGATCCGCGACAGCGGCTTCCTGTTCGACACGGGCGCCGACATGACGGTCATCTCGACCCAAACCGCGGTGCGGCTCGGGATCGACCCGATCCTCGACAAGGCCGACTTCGTGCTGGAGGTCGAGGGGTCGGGCGGCGTGCAGGGGGGCATCCCCGGCTACTACATCGACGAGCTCAACCTCGACACGGCGGGCGGCACGTTCCGCCTGCAGAACGTGCCGATCGCCGTGCTCGACGTGACCAACCCGAACGACCCGGGCAACGTGATCAACGGCATCCTCGGCATGCACCTGTTCAACGGCCGCAACATCGCGATCGACGCCAACGCGTCGGTGGGGCAGGGCGGGGCGCCGCCGGCGCTCTACATCAGCGACCCGGTCACCCACGAGGCCCGCTGGGGCAACCAAGGGCCCGACGGCGCCTGGGACGCCGGCGGCGAGTGGGTCGCCGGCGCGGCGCCCGGCCTGTTGGCCGACGCCCAGGTGGTCGCCGAAGGGGGCGACCGCACGGCGCGTGTCGCGGCCGACGCGTTGGTCTACCGGGCCACGATCGCCGGCGAAGCGGGCGCCAAGATGACGGTCGAGGTCGCCGCCGACGCGACCCTCACCACCTACGGCGAGACGCGCATCGACGCCGGCGGGGCGGTCCATCTTGAGGGGGGCGTGCTCGACGCCCAGTACGTGAACCTCAACGAGGGGGCCGTGCTCCGCGGCGAGGGAACCGTTGCGGTCGGCGTCGGCCCGATCGAGGGCGCGCTGCGCAATCTCGCCGGACGCCTCGAAGTCGGCGGCGACGGGCCCGGCGACCTCCATGTCATCGGCGACCTCTCCACTCTCGACGAGGCCGTCACGGCGTTCGACCTCACCGCCGCCGGCCACGACCGCCTGAGCGTCGATCGCTTCGCGTTCCTCGCCGGCGAGTTGGAGGTGTCGCTCGACGAGGGCGTCGCCCCGCAGATCGGGATGGGTTTCGAGCTCATCGCCGCCGGCGACGGCGTCTTCGGCGAGTTCGATTCGCTCGACCTGCCGGTGGGCTACCTCTGGCGCGTCGACTACGAGTCGAACGCCGTGGTCCTCACGGCCACGGCCGTCGGCCTGCAGGGCGATTACAACGGCAACGGCGTGGTGGACGCGGCCGACTTCACCGTGTGGCGCGACTCGCTCGGCTCGACCACCAACCTCGCCGCCGACGGCGACCTCAGCGGCGGCGTGGGCCCGGAAGACTGGCAAGTGTGGGCCGACAACTTCGGCAACTCGCTGCCGGCGACGGCGGCGGGCGTGCCGGAGCCGGGGGCGATCGCAGCAATCCTGCTCGGAATCACGTCCGTTTCTGGCGTGATTCGACGCCGACGACAAGCGGTATGATGGCCCTATAAAGAAGCCCGCCGCCGGCTCGCTAAGCAAGCCGCCACGCCGCATGCTGCCAGCAGAGTTGCCGCAGCGGGCTCCGGCATGTAGACAAACTCGCCACGGATCTGGATCGCAGCGATGTTGGCGACCTCGTTCACGGGCACGCCGATGATCACGCCAGGAAGACTCTGAAAGCCCAGCGTCGTGGCGGTGATTTCAACGTCGTCAAAGCGGAGGTAATCCCCGCCGTTGACCCCAGGGAATACACCGGTGAGCGGCAAAGCGGTCGAGGCTACGACGCCGCTCCCGAGGAAGGGATTGATCACGATGGTCCCTCCGCCGCTGGAGCTCGGGCCCGGCCTGTTGAAGTACACCACCAAGTCGACCGGTGAGGTTGTTTTCAATTCTCTGATCGAGAACCCAAAGAAATTGGGATTCGGCTCCAGGGTGACGCCGTCACTAAGGGGGCCGAAGGCCGCAGCGACGTTTTCGACGCCGCCGTGAAATCCTGACGTCAGATTGGGAGCGTTGATGCACTGGCAAGGATGCACGTTGTCGCCAAACGGCTGGCCAAATTCATCGAGCAAAGTCGGCACATTGAATTGAATCGATACGCCGCTGCCCGGAGCGAAAGACTGGACGGTTACCTCGTTCCAATAACTCCCTCCAGACGAACTGAGTACGCCATCGTCGCCGGCGTAAGCGCCTCCGTTACCGAAGTCGAGGTTAAGCGTCCTCACATTGTTTTGCGCCGACACAAGTGCGGGCAGACTCGCTAAGAGGACCAACGTAAAAATTCGCGATGTACTCATGAGAAGCCTCGTGGATAAGTCGGTTGTGGCTCCAAGGACATCGCTCGGGCGGGCGTTGAATCCGGGCGACGCGCAAGCCTGCATAAGGAGATTGCCCCCAATTCAGTTGGCTCTATCGCCACTCTGGTGGGAGAACCGGGTCGAGAGCCGCACGACTAGAGCAGAAATCAGCTTATTTAGAATAACGCCCCTAAGGCCACCGGTCAAAATTTCTGGGTCGACGCCCATGTAGAGGACGCCGCTCTGTATCCGAGGCGGATGGCTGGCGCGTCAGCTCAGCCCCGCCCCGCAGCGGTTGCAGAACGCGGCGTCGGGCGCGTGGCCGGCGGCGTTGCAGGCCGGGCAGACCCGGGCGTCGGCGTCGGCGTCGGCGGCGGAGGTCGCGATTCTTTTCTTCTCGCCCTCTTGCACCTGCAGCACCTCGGCGGCGAACAGGCCGGTGGGCACGATGATGATCGCGTAGCCCAGCAGCATCACCATCGCGGCGACGCACTTGCCGACTGGCGTGACGGGCGCAATGTCGCCGTAGCCCACGGTGGTCATCGTGACGATCGCCCAGTAGACGCTCGTCGGGATGTCGGTGAAACCGCTCCCTTGCCCCGCCTCGATCAGGTACATCAGCGTGCCCAAGATCACGATCGAGCAGACGATCACCGTCAGGAACACCGTGATCCGCGGCCAGGTGTGGCGCAGCGCAAAGAGCAGCGAGCGTGCCTCGGTGAGGTGCCGGGCGAGCTTGAGCACGCGGAACACCCGCAGCAGCCGCAGCGTGCGGATCGTGGCCAGGGTGTGGGCGCCGGTGAAGAACAGCGCCAGATAGCTCGGCGCCAGCGACACGATGTCGACGATGCCGAAGAAGCTGAACGTGTAGCGAGTCGGCTTTCTGACGCACGCCAACCGGGCCAAGAACTCCAGGCTGAAGAGCAGCGTGATCACCCACTCGACAGTCGCCAGCTGGGGGCCCCACTCGGCCGAGATTGACTCAACGCTTTCGAGCATCACGGCCAAGATGCTCAGCATGATGACGACCAGCAGCACGAGGTCGAACCACTTGCCCGACGGGGTGTCGGACTCGAAGATCACGTCGTACCACTTGCGCTGCCACGGGGCCGGTCCGGCTCGCAGGCCGGGTGTTTCGCGGCGGAAGAGGTCGGGCTCGGTGAGCCCCGGGGTCCCTTGGGGGGCGCCCATGTGGGGATCGGCTAACGGATCGGTGGGGGGATCGGCCTGGGGCTCGACGGGCGGTTCGGCGTCGCTCATATCGGGGAGTGTACCCGCCAGCAACGCCCGCACCAACGCCATTGGCGTGGGCGGGCGGTCTCAGAAGTTGAACAAGAAGTGGCCGACCGCAACGACCGCGATCGCGGCGACGACAGAAACGATCCCCGTGCTCTTCGCTTTCGAGCCACCCCCCTGCGAGACGCTTCGGAAAGACTTCACGGCGTTAAATACAAGCAGTGCGGCCAGCAGGACGAATAGCAAGAAGAAGAGATTCATGATGGGGGCCTGTTGGCGCCTGGAGTGAACTGCCCAAGCGGCCGTGTTTCAGAGCTCGCCGAGCTTCTGGAGGATCGACCGCCACTCTTCCTCGACCCCGAGCTGCTCGGCGAAACGGTCGAGGTATTGGCGGTCGATCTCGACGGCGCCGGTCACGAGGATCCCCGTGATGTCTCGCACGTGCTTCTCGGAGCCGCCCTCACGGTAATAAATCAGCTTTGCCAGGATCACGTCTTCGGGCGCCGCGACCTTGACGTACTTTTCGGGGAGAAGAGGCGCTTGGATGCAGCGGGACAGTTGTGTGCGAGACCAGTCGCTATCGCCCGCGATCATGAAATCGATTTTGTTCCCCGAGGCGGGGTGCAGGAGATTGAACTGCCCGCGGCATTCGACCGCTTCGTGTGCGGCGGTCTTGCTGACATAGAAATCGTCAGCGTGGAAGGCGTTGCAGATCGACTCGGCGTCGAACACGTCGAGATCAACCACAAGATCGATGTCTTGGGTCAAACGGGGCTCTCCCCAAGCCCCGCTAGCGAATGAGCCCACGACGGCGTAATCAACCCCCAGTCGGTCGAGAGTCTCAACGACGAGACGCAGCAGGTCCAGCTGGTCCACCGGCCATCCTCCGCGCGACCTCGGTCTCGATCTCTCGATCAGACCATTGGGGGTTTAAGGCTCGGGCTGTCGCGGCGATCATCGCCCTGGCGGTCCGGTTCGAGGCCCCGATCATCGCCACGCGCTCGGCGACCGACTTCGAGCGAAAAATCGCCGCCTGCGCCGGATCGACGACTTCGATATTGCGGGGGTCGATGGCGGGCATGGTTCTTCCGTGGCGTGGGCCGCCGGCCATTGGCCGGCGGCTAAATGGGCTAACAGCTAACAGCCATGAGCCAACCGCTACTTGCCGCAGTAGTCGATCGCCCGGGCGATCTCGCTCTTGAGGTCCACGCGGCGGACGATGCGGTCGATGTAGCCGTGCTCCAGCAGGAACTCGCTGGTCTGGAATCCCTCGGGCAGCTCGGTGCGGAGCGTGGCCTTGATCGTCCGCGGGCCGGCGAATCCGATCAGCGCTTTGGGCTCGGCGAACACCAGGTCGCCCAGCGAGGCGAAGCTGGCGGCCACGCCGCCCATCGTCGGGTTCGTGAGCACCGAGATGAACAGCCCGCCCGCTTGGTCGTAACGGGCCAGCGCGGCCGAGACCTTGGCCATCTGCAACAGCGACAGGATGCCCTCGTGCATGCGGGCGCCGCCGCCCGACGCGCTGATGATGATCAGCGGCAGGTTCTGCTCGGTGGCGCGCTCAACGAGCCGCGTGAGCCGCTCGCCGACGACCGAGCCCATGCTGCCCATGATGAAGGCCGAGTCCGTCACGCCGAACGCCACGCGGCGGGCGCGGATCATGCCGGAGCCCGTCAGGGCGGCGTCGCTCAGGCCGGTCCGTTTCTGCTCGGCGACGATCCGCTCGGCGTACGGCTTCTTGTCGGCGAAGCCCAGCGGGTCGGTCGGCCTGAGCGTGGAGTCCCACTCCTCGAAGGTCCCCTCGTCGAGCACCGTGCGCACGCGGTCGGCGGCGCTGAGGTACATGTGGCGCCCGCAGACCGGGCAGACGCTCATCTGCCGCTCGACTTCCTTGCGGAAGACGGTCTCGCCGCAATCGTCGCAGCGCAGCCACAGGCCGCTCGGCACGCCGCGTTTCTCACGCGGGGCTCGGGGCGTGGGCCGCTTGGGCTCGTCCGACGAGGCGCTGGCGGCGGGGTTGGCGTCTCCGATCGACATCACGCGGCTGTTCACGCTGATGGGGGGCATGCCTGGCGACGCGGCGCTAAGGAGGCCGCCGGGGATGGGGAATGGGTCAGGGTCATCAGGCCGCGGCCGCTCCCCGGGGGGACCGGTCGGCCAACTCCACATGGTAACAAGCCGCCATAAACCCCACCATGCCAGCAGTCCCGGTGGCCAAGTGGGGGCTGCGAGTCTGACCGCCGGGCGACCACGCTCGGCAATCTTGTGCGATCGGCCGATTTCGCCGAGAAAAAGGGGGTTGGCTGGGGGCGCCGCCCAGCGGAATCGCCCCTCAGGCCCTAGCAAATCGCCCGATGCCCCGTCCGACACTCATGCGGATCGCCGTTCCGAAGGACTTTGATTTCGTCCGGGCCGTCTGCTCCTACGGCTACTTCCTGTTGGCGCCGAACCTCTGGCGGCCCGAAACGCTGTCGTTGCTCCGGGTGTTCGACCCGGCCGAGGGGGGGCTTGAGGGCGAGCGGCTGAGCACAGAGATCGACCAGCCTGGCGGCCGGGGCGCCCCCGTGCGGGTCCGCTGCGACCGGCCCTTGGCGGCCGCCGAGCGGGCCTTCGTGCGGCGGGCGCTCGCTCGGATGCTGCGCGTCGAAGACGATCTTGCCCGTTGGCGACGGCTGAACCCGGCCGCCAAGCGGCGCGGCTTCGGCAGGCTGTTCCGCTCGCCAACGCTGTTCGAGGACATGGTCAAGACGATCACCAGTTGCAACGTCGGCTGGACGAGCACCATCCGCATGAACGAGCTGCTCGTCGAGCTCGTGGGCGAGGGGGCGTTCCCCACGGCCGAGCGGCTGGCGCGCTGGACCCCGGCCCGGCTGCAGAAGCGTTGCCGGGTGGGCTATCGGGCCAAGCGGATCATCGGCCTGGCGCGGCGATTCGACCGCGGCGAGGTCGACCCCGTCTGGTTCGAATCGCCCCAGCGTTCGACCGACGAGCTGCGCGAAGCGATCCTCGCCCTCGACGGCTTCGGGCCGTACGCCGCGGCCAACGTGCTGCAGACGCTCGGCCACTACGACCACCTGCCGATCGACACCGAGACCTACCGCCACTACTGCCACATGACGGGTCGCAGCAGGCCGGCCAACGACAAAGAGCTCGACCCGCTGATCGAAGCCCGTTACGCACGGTTCGGGCCTTACCCGTTCTTGGCGTACTGGTTTGAGCTTTGGCGCGATTACGAGCGTCGTCACGGCGACGCCTGGACCTGGGAGCCCCGAACCACGGGTCGGAGTTTCACGGCGTCAAAACTGAAGTAAGCTTGCGGGACGGCTTGGGGCCCCGCGCCCTCACAATCCCTACGTTCACCCACGACCGGCCCCCAACCGCGTTTGGGCGGGGCTATCTCGAACTCAATCGGCGCTTTGTATCCTCCGCTGGTCCAGACCGTTTTCTGCCGCGATATGACCGAGCGTCAGGCGCTCGCC
This sequence comes from Pseudobythopirellula maris, assembly GCF_007859945.1. Classification (GTDB taxonomy): domain Bacteria; phylum Planctomycetota; class Planctomycetia; order Pirellulales; family Lacipirellulaceae; genus Pseudobythopirellula; species Pseudobythopirellula maris. The sequence continues at coordinate 120,395 of NZ_SJPQ01000005.1, forward strand.
GCCGGCAGGCTGCTGGCCAAGGTGTGGCCGAAGCCGGAGAAGGGGCCCCGCGAACGGGCCGCCCAAGTGCTGCAGCGCGGACGCGACTACGAGGGGCCCGACGAGCGCGGGCCGCGGTCGCTGATCATTTATGAGGGCGACCGGCTCGACGGCGAACGGGTGACCGCCCACGCGCTGGTCTTCCCGCGGCTCGTCCGTTTCACGGGAGTCGGAGAGCAGGAGGTGCTCGGCCTCTCGCTCGTGGCGGCCGACCCCGACTGCCGAGGCCAGGGTCTCGGCGCCGCGGTCGTGCGGGCCGCGTTCGACTTGGTCGACGAGGGCTTCTGCCGCTTCGCTTACTTCCAGACGAGCAACGAGGTGCTGCCGTTCTACCAGCGCATGGGGGCCGTTCGCGCCGAGAACCGGGTGTTCAACTCGCTGAGCGACATCGACCCCACCGCCGACCCGTTTTGGGATGAGGCCCGCGTGCGTTACCCGAAGGGCGACGCCTGGCCGACAGGCGAGATCGACCTGCTGGGTCCGGGGTACTGACGACGCCCCGATTCGCACCCTCGTGCGTTTTTAATCCCCGGTCATTGACCGGGGGCTAAATAACATCGCGTCGATCGCCGCGGCCGCTTCTTCGGTGCCGTCGAACGACTCGGTTTTGTTGGCGAAGTTCGCGCGGAAGCCTTCGCGGTTCTGCATGAAGGCCGCGAAGTCGTCGGCCCCCACACGCTCGATCGCCCGCCAGTCGCCGTAGCCCATTTGCTTGAGGAAATGGGCGTTGATGCACTGCTCGTGGTGCTTTTGTTCCGGCAGGGCGAAGAACGGCTTGCCGAAGTAGAGCGCCTCGCCGAGAAGCTGGTTGCCGGCCGCGGCGATCACCGCGTCGCAGCCCGCCAGGTCGTCGAGGAAACCGCTCTCGCTGATCTCGCAGAACGTCAGCTTGCCGCGCGGCGCCCGCGGGCCGAGGCCGTACACACGCACCGGCGTGTCGAGGCCTTCGAGCATGTCGAGGATCCGCGGCGGGGTCGCCTTGCGGAGGTACGTCAGCAGGTGCTCGCCGCGGGTCGGCGTGCGGTCTCGCAGCGCGGGCCGAAGCAACGGGCCGACCTGCGTCACGTTCTCGCAGCCCCTGCGCAGCGGCGGCTTGTAGAACGCCGAGACAACGGTCTTCTCTTGGCCGATGCCGAACATCCAAACCGCCCAGCTCATGGCCCACGCCCACCAACGCAACCTGAGCGGCAGCGACGACAAGTCGTAGGTCGTCATGAAGTGCTGGTGGTCGAGGCTCAGCACCGGCACGCCCACGCGCCGCGCGGCCCGCGGCATGAGCGGCTCGAAATCGGCCACCACCAAGTCGGGGCGGTCCGAGCGCAGCCGCTTCTCCAGCGTGCTGGTGTGCCGGCCAAGCCGCACCCACAGGGCGAGCCCCTCACGGATGGTGCGCAGCAGGGCGAGCTTCTTCTCGGTGTAACAAAACCGCAGGCCGGGGATCTCGACCACCTCGACCTCGGGGTCGTCGGCGTACTCCTTGCTCAAGAACGCCAGCGCGTCGTGCGAGGTGAACAGCACCATGCGGTGCTCGCCGCGCAGCCGCTCGACCATCGAGCGGGCACGAGCGGCGTGGCCGCGGCCCTCGCCCATCACGCTGAAGTAAATCGTGGCCACGGGGCGAAAAAGGGTAGGGGGGATAGAGCGGAAGATTTATCCCCCTCCCCCGCTTGCGGGGGAGGGGCTAGGG
>NZ_SJPQ01000006.1 GCF_007859945.1 Pseudobythopirellula maris
GAACCCAGGGCTTCATCCGTCGCCACTGGTGATCCGTCAAGTCGGTTGGGTAGGGCTTCCTGCTCATACCGCGGAGGGTAGTGACTGCGGCGAATCACTCATATAGCAGTTATTGGACAACCTCTAAGAGGTTGCCGAATAATATTGGTTGTTATATCGGAGATGATGTCGCTGGAAATTCCATCCACGAGCAGCACTGTATCTTCAAGATCCTCGAGAAGCCCAGATTGCGCTGCTTCACTACCGCTCAACGCCTGCCAAACATCGGCAGCTGACTCGTTGCCCAACGCTCGCCCGCGAGACTCACCAACGGACAGCCCCAAATGTGTTTCGTTTGGCTCTCTAAGCGTGCGTAGGAGCGCTCGAGCAGTGGTGTGATCGTCGTTTCGTATCGCATCAAGAACTGTAGAGAAGAAGTCTTGAACCAATCCGACGCACTCAAGTCCCCAATCAGTCTTGAGTAATCGCAAAGCTCGTGGGTCAACGAATACGCGAATGTCTTGAGAGGTGTGAACATCAACGAAATCGAGTGTCGGCTGCGTTCGGTGTAGTCGAAAATGTTCGGAAACTCGTGTCACATTTGCCTTAGAAAAGTGGAATAACAATAATTATACAGAAGCAATTCTGCCTAACCCATTAAGCAGGCGCCCCCATTGTTGCCGTAATTCCGGTTGCCCGCAAGCTTTGCCGTCTGTCGAGGTGGCCGGGACGCTGCTTATGCCGACGCGGCGCCGGAGCGAATGGGCCAAACCGCCGCGGTTGCCTCATTCCCGTAAGTTCGTAGGTTAGGCTGCGTCTGACGCCGATTCCTGCCGGCTCGGGCTCGTCTCGCCGTGAAACATACTTCGCGGGCCGAGATCGCCATGACGCGGAAGCTTCATCAGACACAGCCTGACCTACCCGCTCCACACGCAACACACGCCAACCCCATGGCCCACTCCCACGACCACGGCGGCGACGACTACGGCCGCGCGTTCGCCATCGGCGTGGCGCTCAACGTGGCCTACGTGCTGGTCGAGGCGGGCTACGGGCTGGCGAGCGGCTCGCTCGCGCTGTTGTCGGACGCGGGGCACAACCTCAGCGACGTGTTCGGGCTGCTCTTGGCGTGGGGGGGCCACGCGCTGGCGAAGATCCCCCCCAGCAGCCGCCGGACCTACGGCTGGCGGGGGGCGTCGGTGCTCGCCGCCCTGCTCAACGCGCTGTTGCTGCTGGCCGCCATCGGGGCGATCTGCTGGGAGGCGGTCCGGCGGTTCAGCGAGCCGGCGGCCTTGGGCGGGACGACGATCGTCGTCGTGGCGGCCGTCGGCGTGGTGATCAACACCATCACCGCGCTGCTGTTCGTCGCCGGCAGGAAGCACGACCTGAACCTGCGCGGCGCGTTCCTCCACATGGCGGCCGACGCGGCGGTGTCGGTCGGCGTGGTGCTGGCCGGGCTGGGGATCTACGCCACGGGCTGGCACTGGATCGACCCGACCACCAGCCTGGTGATCGCGGCGGTGATCTTCTGGAGCACGTGGGGCCTGCTCAAGGAGTCGGCCAACCTGGCGATCCAGGGCGCCCCGGAAGGGATCGACATCGACGAAGTGCGGCGGTTCTTAAACGAACTCGACGGCGTCACCGCGGTCCACGACCTGCACGTGTGGGCGATGAGCACCCGCGAGGCGGCGCTCACCGTCCACCTGGTGAAGCCCCAGGTAGAGAACGACGACCCGCTGCTCGAGCACGCCCGCCGGGGGCTGCACGAGCGGTTCGGGATCGATCACACGACGATCCAAATCGAGCGCGGCGAGGCGTGCCGGCAGTCGCCGGACGACACGATTTAGCGATCCCAGGGCGTCGCCCGGGGCTGAGCTAATTGCCGGTCTTGCAGGCCTGTTGGGCGCTCGCGGTGATCGCGTCCGGGTGGCCGGGGTCGCAGCGAAGCGCAGCCCCCGGCGAAAGACCAGATCGGCGCCATCTTGCTAAACGCTGAGGGCTACGCTTGGCGGCGATTGATCCTCCTAAGCCGACTGGCTGCTCTCGAGCCGCCCCGCCCTGCGGCCGCCGGCCGCCAGGAATAAGGCGCCGCCGGTCAGCATGAGCGGGACCGCTACGCCGCAGATCGCGTCAACCGGCTCTGGACTGGGTCGATGGGGGCGGAACACGACGCCGGTGTTGGAGCCGAGACTCACGATCGTGCGCTTTCCATACCCATTGACGCTTGAGTCCAAAGTTAACCCGCTGTTGATCTTCCATTCGCAGAAGAAGAAGTGAAGAAACACGCCGGCCGTCAGCAAGGTGACGACCGCGATCAGCCTCTGAGCATTATTCATCGTACGATCCCGCCTTGAGTAAATGAACACCGCTACCTACAGTGTGGTCGATTGGCGCCACGCCCGCCAACACCCGCTGCTGATTCTATTCGTCTGGCGGCGAGACATCTATTGATCGGTCCTACGGTTTGTTTCTTGCTGAGAACATCATGTTGAAGACTCTCGACGCAAGACTGGCTCATTTCGGCTACACCCACGAATGGCTGCGTGTCGGTGTCATCACCGAATCCGGCCTCGCCGCACAACTATCTGAGTTCGAGGCATCAGACGACAAGAACAAGGAACATTACCGATGCGCTGCGTTCCTCCAATACATCAAGGGGCTTACAGCTGTTTCGGACTCGGTGCTCAACAGCCTCCTCGAACTAACCGACGTCGGTTCTGACGGATGCGACCTCCGCCATAACCGCGCGATGGAATTAGTGCTCGGCGATCTTCTCACCGATCAACAGATGACGCGATTGCTCGAACGCCCCAATCTCCAAGAACACCAATGCGTCCGGAGGGCGGTCGACAGGGCAATAATCCGGCTACGCATGCACGCGGAAGGGCTGACGGATGAGGTCTTTAGTAGCGTCTGTGATTTAAACGACCAGGTGATGCAGCTATTAGTCTTGGACCGCCACGACCTACGCCGCAACCATCTCGAATGGATATCTCAACACGGACACAATCGCGCATTGCGGAACCGATCGAAGACAATGCTTCAAAGCCGAAAGTTCCGCAGCGCCTGACATCCAGTTTCGGACTAGAAATCCTGTCAGACGACAGCGATGTAGCCGCCAAGCAATGCACGGCATTTGATAAGCCCGCCATGCATGTCCCGCCGAAGCGAGCGCACGGCGCCCGACAGAATCGACAGGGCCAGTCCCGTTCAGATCACGTCGATCCTTTCATGATCCCGTGATCCTGTCCATTCGTCCCTAAGCGCTCTCGCGCGGGGCGGCAGGTGGCACTGCGATGTTGACGCCACTGCGGGCGTTGCCCGCAGGTTGCATCGTCCGTTACACGGGCGCTTGCACGAGCGTTTCTTGTCGCCTGCGGCGACCCAGGTTTGAAAAACCTGGGCTACCCGCTTCGAGACATACGCATCTTGGGAAACTCCGTACTAAGTTGCATGCCCAACGCCGCCGCGTGGGCATTGCGTTCGGGCCGCAAACGCCGAAGCGTGAGAGGCGCACCCGAGGGCGACTACTCGCGCCGCCGGCGCTCGGCGAGCGCGCGGATCTCTTCGAGCTCGTCCTCCGATTTGCGTTCGAGGTTCTTCAGTTGCATCCGCATCCGCGGCACGCCGGCGAGCTGCTTGCGGTGGCGGTCGAGGAAGTCCCAGTAGAGCGTGGTGAGCGGGCAGGCGTCGTCGCCGGTCGCTTGGTCGGGGCGGTAGCGGCAGCCGCGGCAGTAGTCGCTCATCCGGTTCACGTAAGCGCCCGAGGCGATGTACGGCTTGCTCGCCATCACGCCGCCGTCGGCGTACTGCGACATGCCGAGCGTGTTCGGCAGCTCGACCCACTCGACGGCGTCGACGTAGACGGCCAGGTACCACTCGTGGACCCGCTTCGGGTCGACGCCCCGCAGCAGGCAGTAGAGACCCGTCACCATCAGCCGCTGGATGTGGTGGGCGTAGCCGTGCTGCAAGGTCTGGCCGATCGCCTCGCGGAGGCAATTCATCTCGGTCTCGGCGGTCCAGTAGAACCGGGGCAGTTCGCCGGTGGCGCCGAGCTCGTTGCGGTCGAGGTACCCCGGCATGTGGAGCCAGTAGACGCCGCGCACGTACTCGCGCCAGCCCAAGATCTGACGGATGAACCCCTCGACGGCGTTGAGCGGCGCGGCGCCGTCGCGGTACGCCCGCTCGGCCGCCCGGATCGCGGTGCGGGGGTCGAGCAGCTTGAGGTTCATCGCGGCCGAGACGAGCGCGTGGTAGAGAAACGGCTCGCCCGACTGCATGGCGTCTTGGTAGTCGCCGAACAGCGGCAGCCGGTGCTCGATAAAATCATCGAGCGCCCGGCGGGCGTCGGCGGGCGTGACCGGCCAGTCGAAGGTGTCGAGCTCGCCCGGGTGGTCGGCGAACCGCTCCTCGACGAGCTCGAGCACCTCGCGGGTCAACTTGTCGGGCGCGAAACTCGGCGGCGCCGGCAGGTCGGTGAGCCCCGCTTTGGGCAGCTTCTTGCGGTTCTCTTGGTCGTAGTTCCACGCGCCCCCCTCGGGCCGGTCGTCGGATCTGTCTTCGACGCCATCGTCCGACCCGCCGGCGGCCATCAGCACGCCGTGCTTGCGGCGCATCTCGCGGTAGAAGTACTCCATACGGAGTTGCTTGCGCCCCTCGGCGTGGCGGGCAAACTCCGCGGGCGTCGACAGGAAATGCCGATCCTCGAGCACTGAAAGTCTCGCCGCCGATTCGTCGACCACCCGGCGGAGCATCTGCTCGACGCGCCACTCGCCCGGCTGAACGACCACGACCCGCTCGGGCGCGAGCCGCTCGATCGCCCCGGCGAGCTCCTCGTCGAGCGAGCCGCGGTTGTCGGGATCGTCGAGCCGGCGGTAATCGACCCGCATGCCCGCCGACTCGAGGGCGTCGCGGAAGTGCCGCATCGCGCTGAGGAAGATGGCGATCCGCGCCTTGTGGCTCCACGCGTGGGTCGACTCGGCGGCGACCTCGGCCATCCAAACGACGTCGCGCTCGGGCGAGAGATCGTCCAGCGCGGCCGAGTCGGCGTTGAGCTGGTCGCCGAGCACGACGACGAGCCGACGGACGTGTTGGCTAGGCGGCTTCGACACGGCGAGGGGGTGTGGGGCGCGAACGGAGAAGGACGCTCAGCCGCACGCTGCGGCCAACGCCCCCTTACGATAGCCCGGCGGGCGGGGGTGACCACGGTGGGGTGGCCAAATCGGCGGGCCCGAATTCTCCCGCCCCAATCGGCCGCTTAAAACGACCCCGCCGCACGGTGCTAAAGCGAATCGTGGCGGCGGCTTACGACAAAATGCTCGGTGGCCAAGAATCGCTGCTGCGCGCGCGGCCAAGAACGATTGTCGAAATTAGGTAGAAGAGGCGTTACAAAGATAATTGGGCGCCGCAGGGGTGTGTCGCAACGGGCCGGCGGTTCGCTTTCGCGGAGTTCCTCGCCCGATCGGCCGCTGAGCGTGCGTTTTCGAGGCGTGTTCTCGCCGCCGATCGCTCGCAAAAGTTTTCAGCGGCAACGGCGCGGAACGATTCTGAGAATTATTGGCCACTCGGCCGAGCGGCCCCGTGACGCCGCCCATCTCGCCGCGCATCAGTCCTGCACGACCTCGCCGCCGGCGATCGTGCTCATGGCGCCGAGCCAGGACCACTCCTCCGGGAAAACGCCGCCGTCGCCGATGTCTTCGGCGCCGTTCGGGTTCAGGCCGATCGCTCGGGCGGAGTTGTTGGTCGAGAGCGTTTGGGTGTGGCCGTCGAGGAAGACAAACTGAGCCACGCCCGGGTGGAGGCTGCCGAACATGTCGTTGTCGTCGTCCCACGGCGTGACGGCCAGGCCGTCCTCGGTGCCGCGGAGGATCGCCATGATGTTGTCGGCCGCCAGGAAGCAGGTGTCGCCTTGCTTGAAATGGCCCAGCCGTCCGTCGTCGGCGTCGAGCGGCGGAATGTGCCGCTCGCCGATCGCCAGGGTCTTCGAAAGGCCGTCGGTGACCTGACGCCCTTTGATCCGCGAGCCGCTGAAGATCGGCCCGACCTGGGTGTGGTCGAGCTTGCCCTCGAAGAACTCGGAGTCCTCCATGTTGGTGTCCTCCTCGAAGCCGGCGTTGGCGGCGTAGTCGCCCGCCACGGCGACGCCCTCGACCAATGGCTCGGCGTCGTCGTTGTCGAAGTTCCGGTCGGCCGAGGCGGGCCGGCGGCTCGGGCAGGTGTAGACCCCGATCGGCGTGCGCATCGCCACGGCGTTCTCCTCGGCGTCGACGCGGTAGTTGTCGTCGTAGGCGTCGTAGATGTTCTGCAGCTCCATGTAGGGCAGCAGGCGGTACGACCACGCCACGCCCATCGGGCCGAGCGCGTTGCGTCCCTCGGGGAAGTAGCCGTAGGTGTCGTGGTGCGTCTGAACCGCGAGGCCCATCTGCTTGAGGTTGTTCGTGCACTCGGCCCGCCGGGCCGACTCGCGGGCGGCCTGCACCGCCGGCAAGAGCAGCGCTACCAGCACGCCGATAATGGCGATCACCACGAGCAATTCGACGAGCGTGAAACCTTGCGGGCGACGGGGAGCGCGATCTGTTGTGCGGTGGGACATCACAATCGGTGGGCTTGCGGGAAGGCGGGGGGCGGGGAGACACGTGTTTCAACCCGCCGTCGGCATCGTAGGCGCCGCAAAAAGCGTGACAAGGCTGCGGCGTTTTCAGAATGCGCGTTCTGTGAGACGGCTTGCCCTAGGGCGTTTGTCTAGGCTCCCTGGCGCGCGTTTCTTGCCGCCGTGCTCGCGCAGCGACCGCTTAGGCTCGCTCTGAGCGTGGGGCGCGCCACAGCGAGACCGCCAGACCGAGCACGACCATTGGCAGCACGTAAGCCAACATGACCGCCGCGAAGCCGCGGCCGATCTGCTCGTGGGTGGCGGCGAGCACCAAGTGCGTGGTGTAGGCGGCGTAGAGCGCCGCCATCAGGGCGCCCTCCCAGCGGGCGATAACCCGGCCGGTGAAGAAGATCGGCAGGCAGACCACGGCCGCGGCGACCATGATCGGCAGGTCGCCCCGCAGGACCCCCGCGGGCACGTTGACCCCGTCGCGTGAGACCACGCAAGCGGCGCCCTGCACGCCGAGCAGGTTGAAGAGGTTGCTGCCGACCACGTTGCCCACGGCGATGTCGCGCTCGCCGCGCACGGCGGCGATGACCGACGTCGCCAACTCGGGCAGCGAGGTGCCCGCGGCGACGATCGTCAGCCCGATGACGACCTGCGGAACGCCCCACACGCCGGCCAAAGCGACCGCCCCGCGGACGAACAGCTCGCACCCGCCGACCAGCAGCGCAAGGCCGACGATGAGCAGGAAGCCGTGTGATGCAAGCGTGCTTAGGCCCGCTGGTTGTGCGTGGTCACTCGCATCAGACTCCACACGACCCGAACGGAACGCCGAGAGCGTGTAGACGACGAGCCCGAGGAGGAGCAGCCCGCCTTCGAGCCGCGACAGCCGCCCGTCCCACGCCATGGCGAGCACCAAGATCGACACGACGATCATGATCGGCGCGTCTCTGCGGACGATCTGCTCCTTGACGGCCAGCGGGCAGACGAGCGCCGAGAGGCCGAGGATCAAGAGCACGTTGAGGATGTTGCTCCCTACGACGTTGCCGAGCGACAGGTCGGCTTGGCCCTTGAGCGACGCGGCGACCGAGACCACGAGCTCCGGCGCGCTGGTGCCGTAGGCGACGACCGTCAACCCGACCAACAACGGCGAGAGCCGCGCCGCCAGCGCCAGCCGCGACGCGCCGCGAACGAGCAGCTCGCCGCCGCCGACCAACAAGACCAAGCCGCCAGCCAAAGCCGCGAAAGCGGTCGTCATGGAACGCGTTTCAAAGAGAGAGGGGCCCCCGCGGCGCCACGGCCCGGGGTCATGGCGCATTGTAGCGTCGCCCCGCGGAGATCAAGGGGGCGCCTGAGCCGATTCGTCACTCGGGGGTCGCCCGGTAACCGGCGGCGGCGAGCAGCTCGCCGGCTCGCTCGGCGGTGATGGCGCCGGTGACGACCGCGCGCGGCGGGTCGAGCGTCACGTGGGCGGCGCCGACCTCGGGGTCGTCGCTCAAGGCGCGCTCGGCGTGGCGGACGCAGTTCTGGCACGTCATCCCCTCGACCACCAGCGTTTGGGTCGCTGCGGCGCCACTGGCGGCGGGCGCTTGCTTGCTCCTCAGGAGTCGGCTGAGGTCTTCGATGGCGAACCACGCGATCATCGCGAGTAGCAGCACGCTGCTCGCCACGGCCCACCACGGGGCGCCGTGGTCGTGCGTGTGGAGCGCGGCGAGGTCGCTCACGAGCGGGCCGATCAGCAGCTCGTAGCCCAGACCGGCGAGCACGCTGCCGGCGACGATCGTCGTGAGGTAAACGCCAAGTGAACGGGCGCCGAGCGTGCGGTAGATCGCGCCGATCGTGGCGACGTTGGTCGCCGGGCCGGCCATCAGGAAGACGAGCGCCGCGCCCGTCGGCAGGCCGCCCGCCACCAGCGCGGCGGCGATCGGCACGCTGGCCGTAGCGCAGACGTAGAGCGGCAGCGAGACGACGAGCGCGGCGGCCATCGCCGCCAGTGGGCCGACGATCGGTCCGCCAAAGTCGGCCATGCCGGCCAGCGCGCCGTCGGGCAGCAAGGCGGTGATCGCCGCCGAGGCGAGCACGCCAATCACGAGCCAACGCCAGATCGATCGCACGAGGTCGACCGCCACGTCGAAGGCGCCGCGCCAGGTGCGCGGCTGGGCGTGGCTGTGGCCGTCGTCTTGTTCCGCCGTCGGCGCTAGCGGGTCGTTCGCGGCGCTGTCGGCGATCCAGCCCCCCAGCACGCCGGTGATCGCGGCGGCGGCCACCTTGAACAACGCGAAGGGCCAGCCGAGCATCGACGCGCTCACCAAGATCGAGTCGACGCCGGTCTGAGGGGTGCTGATCAGGAACCCGACCGCGGCGCCGTCGCTGGCGCCTTGGCGTTTGAGTCCCAGGCCGACCGGGATCACGCCGCACGAGCAGAGCGGCAGCGGCACGCCGAAGGCGACCGCCTTGAGCACGCCGCCGCGGCCGCTGAGCTGGCGCCCCAGCAGCCCGGCGGGCAACAACCGGTGCAGGAGTCCCGCCACGGCCGCTCCCAACAGCAACCAGGGGGCTAGTTCGAGCAGGATGGTCCAGAGGCTGGTGAGGAAATCGTTCAAGCGATCGATGCGTGTCGGTGGAGGGAGCGGGCTGTTTACGATTCTAGGGGCGTTTGGCGGCCGGGGACAGCACGGCGTTTCCCCTGCGAAGACCCGAAGGGGCGCGGCGCGTGCTTGACGCGTCGCCCCGGGCAGCCGACCCTCTGGGGATGAGCCCCGCCGAAGAAGCGCCGCCGCAAACCGTACAGCCTCTGCGCGTCGCCTGCGTGGGTGCGAGCCTCACGTTCGGCCTCGGCCTGGAGCGTCGCCGTGAGGAGTGCTACCCCGCGCTGCTGCAAACGCTGCTGGGCGACGGCTACCACGTGCGCAACTTCGGCTACTGCGGCGCCACGGCGTCGCGCGACAGCGCCGAACCTTACATCAAAACGCCCAGCTACACCGCCGCGGTGCGGTTCGAGCCGCACATCACGGTGATCATGCTCGGCACGAACGACGCCCAGTTCGCCCACGCCGCCGCCCGCACCGACACGGCCGACGGGCTGCGGTCGCTGGCCGAGGAGTTCCTGGCGATGCCGGGCGCCGATCCTCACGATGGCGCCACGGTGCTCTTGGGAACGTCCTCGCCCGTGCTGCCGACGGTCGCCGAGATCGACGGCGAGGCGCTCGCCCACGTGGTGCGTCCGACCGTCGCGCGGGTGGCGAGCGATTTGGGGCTGCCGCTGATCGACCTCTGCACGCCGCTGGCCGACCGGACCGACGATTTCCCCGACGGCCTGCACCCCAACGCCGCGGCGACCCGAATTATCGCCGAAACGGTCCATCGGGCGCTCCAGGGGGAGCTGAGGGTCTAAATGTCGCTGAATGACCAATGACCAAGCCACAATGACCAATACGGACTGGCGTCCCGCCGTATTGGTCATTGGGGCTTGGCGTCAGGGGGTCTTAGCGACCGAACTCTTTCTTGACGAACGCTTTACGGCGTGGTGCAATGGATTCTTAAGGTACCTAGTCGAGCTTAAGACCTCGTCCCGGCTGATCGCCGGTCGACCGCGGGTCGCACCGGGAAGGCAAGCCCCACACGCTCGACGCGTTTCGCAGGAACACCCTCTCGTGCATCGCTACTCCGAGGCCGACTGCCGGTCGGCTTCTCACGCCGATCTGCGCCTACGCACCGCGCCCAGCCGTGCGCCGGCCCCCCGTGGCTTGTCACTCGTCGAGATGCTGGTCGCGATGGCGATCACGCTGCTGATGATGGCGGCCGTGGCGACCGTGTTTACGAATGTCTCGGCGAGCGTTTCGCGCCGCCAGGCGACGATCGAGCTGAGCACGCAGCTCCGCCACGTCCGCGAGGTGCTGCAGGCCGACCTGGCGGGCGCGACCTGCCCGGCGGTCCCGTGGCAGCGGCCCGAGTCGAACCACGGTTACCTCGAGATCATTGAGGGCCCGCAGAACGACGCCTACCCGAGCGTGTGGCTGTTCGACGGCACGGGCGACGGCGCGCCAGACGGCATGGCGGCGGCCGGCGGCGACACGCCGGGGATCGACATGACGGTCTCGTCGCTGCCGGGCAGCCTGCGACGCTTCGAGGAGACCGACTACGCGACCGGCGATACCGAGCGGCCCGACGAAGGACCGGTTGGCGCTATCGGCTCGAATTTTCGCGACGAGGCGTGGAGAAAGGCGAACAAGACCGACGGCCGCGGCCTCGGCGACGCCGACGACGTGCTGATGCTCACGGTGCGGAACGAGACGACCCCGTTTGTCGGCGCCGCGCCGACTTTCGAATCGTATGACCCCATCACCGGGTTAGAGGCTGTCCCGTTCCCGGGATGGGGGTCGCAGACGATCGAGTCGACCTTGGCCGAGGTGGTGTGGTTTGCGGTCGAGAACCCCCCGGAACTCGACACGGCGCCGACGTACTACTTCGGCGAGCCGGGCTATCGGACGGTCTATCGACGGGCGTTGCTTATCGCGCCGTGGCTCGACTACGGCGTGAAGGTGGCGGGCGAATCGGCCGGCAAAGGAGTTGTGCGCGTGCTGCGTGGCAGCATCCCCAAGAACCGGGCCGATCTGGCGATCGCCTCGTTGATTGCGTTCCAGGACCGATTCGACCTTTCGGTCCGGATCGAGTGGGACCCGCTGCTCGACGGCGGCGCGGGCCGCTGGAAGATTGTCACCAACACGCTGGGCGACCTGACCAAGCGCGAGAACCGCTACGAGCACCACGGCTACGTGTTTGCGGGAGGGCTCGTCGGGGGCGAGAGGGCGTTCCCCTTCGCCGTGACATCGGCGGGCCAGTACGACGCCTCGCAGGCGGTCACGTTTCTCGCCGACCCCGAATTTGGCCTCTCGACGAACGACCCTGGGTTCGTGTCGCTGACCGCTCCCCGCTCGCTCGGCATCGCCGACTTGACGCTCCCACGGCAGGTCGTCGGCTACGAGCCCGACAATTACTCCGCCAACGACGCGGACGATCGGTTCACTCAGAGCCAGTATCAATACTATTACACGCACCCCACCAACAGCGATCGCAACCGCACGGTCCGGCCGTTCGTGTACCTGCGCAACACCACGGGCGCCCCGGCGACCGCCCGGGCGATTGTCGACGAGGACGGCTTCGTGGTGCGGGTGGTCCGTGGCCTGGCGCCGCTCTCCGGCAAGCGTCGCGGCGAGGACGTGATGCTCACCGAGGCGACGCAGTTCGACTTGAAGGCGTACGACCCAGGCGCTCCGGTCTACGCCGTTTACGGGAGCGGCTACAGCAACTCGTCGCCGTTTTCGGCCGACGCGGTGATCGGCCCCGACGCCCCGTTGTGGGCCAAGGCGTACCTGGACGACCTGACCGACACGGGCCTGGTGGGCGATAGCGTCCTGAATTCGGCCGCAACGCCGAGCGGCTCGGCCCCCGGCTCAGCGGACCGGCCTTGGGCTTACGAGCGGAGCGGCGAGTATGTCGACCTCGGCTACGGATCGACGTTTTTTGACCCCGATGACAGCGATAGTGACGAGTCGTTCACCGATCACCACAACGGCGCGAACAGTCAGTTCGTAGCGCTCCCGCTGCCCACCCAAGGGGGGCAGCCTCAGGAAGTCGCCCCCGTGCCAGTCGCGCCGGGCGTGCCGCGGCCGCGGTTTTTCAACAGCGGTGAGATCCGCCTGCCGAACTACGTTGTCGAATCGGCCACGCTGCCGATGCGGCTCGCTCCGGGCTACTCGGTCTACGACACTTGGTCGCTGCACTACGAGAACAACGGGGTGAACGAAGACCGTGATGGCTTCGAGCCGGGCCCCCCAGAGGTATTCGGCCTGCTGACGGATCTCACCAACGCCATCCCGTTGATCGATGAGGGGACGAACGGGCTGGAGGACTTCGGCGTGTACGTGAACGCCGTGCTCGGCGCCAAGCGATTCAGCGCCGACGACCCGGGCGAGCGGGAGACGCAGCCCCCTTACGACTCGGCGCTGCGGGGCGTGCAGGTCTCGCTCGGCGCGTACGAGCGCGACAGCCGGCAAATCCGCGCTGTGAAGGTCGTGCAGACCTTTGTTCCGGAGTGAAGGAACCCGCCCGCATGAGCGAAGCGTCGCACGTGATCCGGTTGCGCGCGGCGTGGCGCCACGACGCGGCGTCGGGCGTAGCCGAGCGGCGGTTCCACCGGCCGACCGGCCTGGAGGGTGGCGACCGGGTCTGGCTCGTGTTCGACGAGCCGGCGCCCGCCGGCGCAACTGTCGCGCTGAATGGCGGGGCGCTCGCGCTCGACGCCAGCCGGGCTGATATCACGGAGCAGCTAGAGGCGTCGAACGAGTTGCGGGTCGATGCGTCCGGCGATGTGGGTCTTTGGGTCGCTTCAGCGCAGCTCGAAATCGTGACCGTTGCGTGACGGCCTGAAATTCTTCCGGTATCTTTTACTTAGGAGCAGTGGCGATTTGCGATCGGCGCGCCGGCCATGGCCAGGCGGCCCCAATCGTCGCAACCGCGCCGACCCGCAATCGGTTGGCGTATTCGCCCACGGCACGGGCAGCCAACAGACTCTGTGCTCGTCTGCTTGTAATAGCCTGGAATGATACCCCGCTACGGGGCGAACCACCTCGAGCTGGCAGTGTGCTTCCACGGGCGTGCGGCGTCCGCAACGCGACATCCGAACGCACCCAACACTTGGCTAGCGATAACCGAGCGGCGGCCGCCGGCAATCGACATCAAAGATATCGACACCACAGAATCAGGCGCGATGAATTTCAACGCAAGACTGACAGCCTTGGCGGCGCTCGCTTCCCTTCTCACTCTCGCTTCCGACGCCAGCGCGGTGATCGTGCGATTCGACACGGTGCTGGGCGACATCGACGTGCGGCTGTACCAAGGCGCCACGCCGCAGACGACCCAAAACTTCATCAACTACGCCGACGACGGCGACTGGGACGGGTCGTTCATCCACCGCAGCGTTCCGGGTTTTGTCATCCAGGGAGGAGGCTTTTCCTTCTCCGATCAGGGCGGTGTGTCTGACGTCGCCTCCGACCCCGCCGTGATGAACGAACCGGGCATCTCGAACCTGCGCGGCACGATCGCGATGGCCAAAGTCGGCGGCGACCCCAACAGCGCTACGAGCGAGTGGTTCTTCAACCTCGACGACAACAGCGCAAACCTTGATTTCCAGAACGGCGGCTTCACCGCGTTCGGGCGCGTGCTCGGTGATGGCATGGACGTTGTCGACTCGATCGCGGCGTTGCCCCGGGTCAACGCCGGCGCCCCCTTCGACAACCTGCCCGTGATCGACTTCGAGCAGCCCAACGTCAACCTCGATGAGCTCGTTGTGGTCAACTCGGTGAGCGTGCTGAACTTCGCCGATGGCGATTACGACTTCGACGGCGACGTTGACCTCAACGACCGCCAAGTCTGGCTGACCAGCTTCGGATCGACAACACTCGCCGAAGCCGACGGCAACGGCAACGGCGTGGTCGACGCGGCCGACTTCACAATCTGGCGCGACAGTTACAACGCGTCGAGCGTCTCGCTATCGATCCCCGAACCGACCGGCTTTGTGCTGACCACGGCGGCGGTGCTGCTGGCCGGCTTGCGTCGGCCCGTCAGTAAGAGCCGGAGGGCGCGCCGCTCGTAATGCGCCGCGTTGAAAAAAGCGGGGACCTTGGAAGTGTCGGCGACTCACCGACGGAGCGACGCGATCAGGGGCAAGTCAATCGCGCCGCGAAAATTGCGTCCAAGGCCCCCGCGGGCCAGCAAGTTGAAAAACTTCGGATCGCCAACGGCGCCGGAGTTTCAATTTCTTTCTAAGGCACAAGGCGTGCCGCAATCGGCTAGAAAGGCGTCTCATATTGAGGCTCTCCGCCAAGCGGCCAGCTAATGCTGGAAAACCCCTGGATTTTGACGGTTACTGGTTGCCATACAACCATTGAATCGCTCGTCGCATTCCGAGACGCACGCCCCCATTTCGCACGCTTGGGTTTTGACCTGAGCATGGATGAAGCTGAGCCGTTGAATCTTGCTACGGCGCCGCGGGAGCCCCTATCTTGATGCGACCCACGCCGCGGGGCGTTCGTATCAAAGTGAGACGTCCCCATTGATGTATTTGAAGTTCATCCAGCCCCACCCGCGACGCCTTGATCGACTCCAGCGAATCACTGCCAAACGGGTCGCCAGCCTCACCGGCCGGCTCGCCCCCGATCGCCGATGCTGAGGTGCGGGACCCGCAGCGCCGCCTCGCCGAGCCACTTGGCGAAGGGCGTCGGGTGCTGATGTTGGTCAACCCGATGGCGGGCGCGGCTCGCCGGCGGGGGCTGGCCGATGTGGTCGCCTCGGAGCTTGCCGAGCATGGCTACGAGGTCGAGAAGATCGGCGAACTCGCCGCGTTGCACGACGCCGCGATGGAGTCGCATGCGAGCGGCGACCTGCGCTGCGTGCTGACGGTCGGCGGCGACGGCACCTTCGGCGCCGCGCTCAACAGCACCGAGCCCGCCACGCCGCTCGCCGTGTTG
The DNA here is from genome assembly GCF_007859945.1 of Pseudobythopirellula maris. GTDB lineage: Bacteria > Planctomycetota > Planctomycetia > Pirellulales > Lacipirellulaceae > Pseudobythopirellula > Pseudobythopirellula maris. The sequence goes on from NZ_SJPQ01000006.1 coordinate 15,097, forward strand.
CCGCGCGGCACCGAGAACCTGCTGGCCGGATACCTCGGCTACGGCCGCAGCGGCGATTCGGTCGCACGGTTGCTGAAGGAGGGCGTCGCCGTGCGGCTCGACGCGGGCGTGGCGAACGGCCGGCTGTTTGCGCTGTTGATCAGTGCGGGGTTCGACGCCGAGGTCGTGCGGCGCGTCCACGCCGCCCGCCGCGGCCACATCACACGGCTGGCGTACGCCAAGCCGATCTTCCGCGCCTTGGCCCGATACCCTTACCCCAAGATGCGGGTCACAGCCGTCCCGCCCGAGGGCGGGCCCAACGGCGCCGCCGCGGAGCCGCAAGAGCTCGCCCGCGGCAGTTGGCTGTTCGCCTCGAACTTGCCGCGTTATGCTTCGGGCCTGCCGATCACGCCGCACGCCGACGGCGCCGACGGGCTGGCCGACCTGTGCGTCTTGCAACGCGGTCAGCTGATGGCGGGGCTTTGGTACCTCGGCAACATTGTGCTCGGCCGGCACCACCGGCTCGAGAGCGTCGAGACGATGCGTGTGGCCGAGTGCCTTGTCGAGGCCGAAGGGGCTGCGCCGATCCCGTACCAATTGGACGGCGACCCGGGCGGTTTCCTGCCGGTGCGACTCGCCGTCGTGCCGGGGCGGATGACGATGGTCGTTAGCCGCACGATCGCCGAGCGTCTCGGCTTCGCCCTGCCCGATGCCGCCCTGCCCGAAGCCTCCGGCGCCGATCGCGCGGCCGAAACTAGTTAAGCCACCCCACGGAAGAGCCCCACCAGTGCCCCACCTTCCGGCGTCGATCGCCAACCACCGCTGCGGCCCCGGCGAGCCGCTGCTGCTTATCGCCGGCCCGTGCGTCATCGAGAACGAGGAGCTCACGCTCCGCATCGCCGAGTCGCTCGTTCGGACGACCGCTGAGATGGACCTGCGGCTCGTCTTCAAGGCGTCGTTCGACAAGGCGAACCGCACCAGCGCCCAGGCGGAGCGCGGCGTCGGCCTGGACGAGGGTCTGCGGATCTTGGCCAAGGTGCGCGACACGTTCGGCGCGCCGGTGACGACCGACGTGCACGAGGCGTCGCAGGCCGAGGCGGTCGGCCAGGCCTGCGACCTGCTGCAGGTGCCGGCGTTTCTCGCCCGGCAGACCGACCTGTTGGTCGCCTGCGCCAAGACCGGCAAGGCGGTCAACGTGAAGAAGGGCCAGTTCATGGCCCCCTGGGACATGCGCCACGTGGTCGACAAGCTCGCCACGAGCGGCTGCGATAACGTGCTGCTCACCGAGCGCGGCACGTTCTTCGGTTACGGCCGGCTGGTGAACGACATGCGGGCGCTCGTGCAGATGCGCGAGCTCGGCGTGCCGGTGGTGTTCGACGCCACGCACAGCGTGCAAGAGCCGGGCGGCCTGGGCGCGGCCACCGGGGGCAACCGGGCGATGGTCGAGCCGCTCGCCCGGGCGGCGGTGGCGATCGGCGTCGACGCCTTGTTCCTCGAGACCCACCCCGAGCCCGACACCTCGCCTAGCGACGGGGCGAACATGGTCCCGCTGGACGAGCTGCCGGCCCTGCTACAGAGGCTTCTGCGGCTGCGCGCCGCCACGTTGGAGGCTGTCTGACACCCGCCCGCGGACTTAGAATAGAGCGACACAGTGTCTCCCCCCAAGCGTACCCACGGCTTTCCGCTCGCTCTCGCACTGCTTATGCATTTCCTCCCCCGACCCACAACCAATCGGCGCCCCATGCGACTAGCGATCGCGGGCTTGCTGCTCGTGGCGATCGTCGCCGCGGGCTGCGAGCAGCGCACGCCGCGCCGCGGGCCCGGCGCGGGTAGCGCCCACCGCACCGCCGCCCAGCGCGTCAGCCAGAGCAACGCGCTGTTCGACGCGATCGTCGGCCAATTGCGCAACCTGCCCGAGGCGGCCCAGCTCGAGTTGCGGCCGCCGGTGGTGGTGCTCAACTCGCGCAACAGCGCCGACCGCGAAGACGTGCTTGCCGTCGCGGCGCCGAACCCGCGGGTTGAGAACTCGCCCGTCAACCTGATCGGCGTGCCGACCCAGAACGCCCGGTTCCGGTCGGCCGGCGTGCAGCCGGGCGACATCGTCAAGTACTACGTGCTGCTCGACCGCGAGAGCCGCGAGCGGCTCCAGGAGGCGGGTGAGGCCGACATCGTCACGATGGAGGCGATCGACCTGACCGTCGCGCAGGTGCTCAGCGAGGCGGCGTTGATCGTCGAGAACGCCCTGCCGCAGCCGATCGGCCCGCCCGGCTTCAAGCTCGAGGTGTGGCGTAACATCGACGACCGGATGGACGACATCAGCACGCGGCTGGCCGCCTACGCCAACCGCCGCGACCCGCCGCTCGGCTGGCAACCGGCGCCCGACGACCAGGCGATCGGTCAGCTCACCGAACGGCTCAACCAGTGGATGCGTCAGCTGCCCGAAGACGAAGCGGACACGTGGGAGCGGCCCGCGTTGCTCGCCACACTGCCGGCGGACGTCGCCGGATCGGAGCACCTCGCCCCGCGGCTCTCCGACGAGGCGCTCTCAGGGCGTTTGTTCCAACCGCACGAGACGCGGGTGCTTGAGGGCCTGGTGTGGGCGCGCGACCTGGCGGGCTGGGTCGCCGCCGACCAGCTGCAACCGCTCGGTCAGGCCGAGGCCTTGTTCGACTGGGTCGTCCGCAACGTGCAGCTCGTAGAGGAAACACCACCGCAGTTTGCCTGGGAGACGCTGCTGCACGGCCGCGGCGCCGCCGACAGCCGGCTCGAGGTGTTCGCCCTTCTATGCCGGCAACTGAATCTGCCGGTCGTGGCGGTCGCGGCCGAAGGGGCGCCGCCGCTCGCCGGCGTGCTCATCGCCGACGAGGTCTACCTGTTCGACCCGACGCTCGGCCTGCCGATTGCGGGCGAGGAGGGTGGCGTCGCCACGCTCGCCGCGGCCGCATCGAACGACGGCTTGCTCCGCCAACTCGACCTCGACGACGAGCCTTACCCGCTCACCGCCGAGGCCTTGGCGGATGCCGAATTGCTGGTCGTTGCCGATCCGTTCGCTCTGACGATGCGTGCCGGCCGGTTCGCCAAGAAGCTGCCCGCCAGCGACACGATTGTCGCCACGGTCGACGCGGACGCCCTCGCCGAGCGGCTCGCCGCCGCGGCGGGCGAGCGACCGGTTGGTCTTTGGGCGCCCCCGTTCGAGGTGATCCACCGCAAGCACACGGTCGGCCCGCCCGCCCGGGCTCAGGCGGTCAGGGCGTTCCTGCCGTACGCCTGGCGCCCGGCGTTGTGGAAGGCCCGCGCGATGCACTTCCGCGGCAAGCTGATCGCCGCCGGGGCGACGAGCAGCGACGCGCTCGACGACGGCGCCAACGACCACCGCGACGCGATGCGGCTTTACATGGACCCGTCGGTGCGTCCCACGACGAGCGAGCTCGACCGCCTCGAGTCGGACGAGAAACGCAGGATCTACTTCTCGGCCAAGCTGACCGCCACGCTGCAGCTCGCGCTGTTGAGCTACGATGAGGGCGACCCCGAGAACGCCATCCGCTGGCTCGGCAACAGCGCGCTCGACGCCCCCGAGGCGGCGTCGCACGCCGACGCGGTGCGTTACAACCTGGCCCGCGCGCACGAGGCGCTCGGCGACAGCGCCAAGGCGGCCGAGTTGCTCGAAGCGAGCGACTCGCCCCAGAGCCACGGCGACAAGCTGCGCGCCCGCCGCTTGCGGGGCGACTGACGGAGGGGTCTTCATGCGGGATCTGTCGGGGCTGACTCGGTTGGTTAACGCTTAACCACGACTGATCGAGAAAGCTCGCTACGGAACCGTATTGATGACTACCCCGCCAACCGCCGGCCGACTGCCACGATTCTTGCTGCGGCAATGGTTCCTCGCCGCGCTCGCGGTGCTGCTCACGCTGGGGATGACGGCGCCCGCCGCGCTCAGCCCGCTCGCCGCGGCCGTTCCGCGTGACTTGTTGATCGCGACGATCATGCTGCTGATGTCGCTGCCGATCGATCTGATGCGATCGCTGGGCGGACGCGGCGCCCTGCGGGGCGTTGTCATCGCCTCGGCGATCAACGCGCTCGCCGCCCCGCTGCTGGCCTGGCTGGTCTCGCCGCTGCTGCCGGCGCCGTTGGCCGTGGGGCTCGTCGTCGCGTCGCTCGTGCCGTGCACGATCGCCTCGGCCGCGGTGTGGACCCGCCGCGGCGGCGGCAACGACGCCATCGCGGTGGCGGTCACGGTCGTGACCAACCTGGCGTGCTTCCTCGTGCTGCCGGCCGGGGCGGCGCTGCTCATCGGCTCGCGCTTCGAGGCCGACTTCTCGGCGATGGCCGTGCGGCTGCTGACGATCGTCGTGGCGCCATTGGCCGTGGGGCAACTGCTCCGCCGGCCCGCGGCGTGCAGCGCGTGGTGCACGCGTCACAAACCGTCGTTGGGCGTTGTCGCCCAACTGGGGCTGCTCGTCATGGTGTTCGTTGGCTCCGTCCGCGCGGGCGAGGCGCTCGCGGCGGTCGGCGACGACGGTTCGCGCGCGTTCGGCCTGGCCGAAGGCTCGGCGATGCTCGCCGCCGTGGCGGCGATCCACCTCGCCCTGTTCGCCCTGGGCTGGGGCAGTTCGCGGGCGGCCGGACTCGCGCGGGCCGACACCCTCGCCGTGGCGGTCGCCGGCAGCCAGAAGACCCTGGCGGTGGGGCTCGACGTGTCGCTCAGCCTGGGGACCCTCGGCCTGGGCGCCGCGGGGGGGCTCGTGGTGCTGCCGATGATCGCCTACCACGCCGCCCAGCTGCTGATCGACGCGGTGCTCGTCGATCGCCTCGGCCCGCATAAAAAGGGACCGGATCACACGGGCGGAGGGGGCCCCCCCGGATGACGGGCAATCCGCAGGTCCTGAGAAATCGTGAGATCCCGCCCGTTCTCGCCCCCAACCACGGCGCCTTCAGCCCTTGAGCGATCGCCGCAAGCCGCGTATAGTACGGGGCTTAGCCCTTTATTCGGTCCTTTCCCTAGTGCGCCCGTGCGGCGTCCGTACAACAGCCGGACGCTCAGAGCATCGGCGGAGATCGCGGACATGCAGAAGAACATCCACCCCAAGTACGTCGAGACGCAGGTCACCTGCGGTTGCGGCGCGTCGTTCACCACCCGCAGCACGCGTCCCGAGCTGCGGGTCGACATCTGCAACTCCTGCCACCCGTTCTACACGGGCAAGCTGAAGTTCGTCGACACGGCGGGCCGGATCGACAAGTTCAAGAAGAAGTTCTCGGCGGCCGGCTACGCCAGCCTCAAGAAAAAGAAGTAGCGCGGCGGTCACTCAGCCACTGAGCGACCGGCGTGCTTCCCGAAGGGGAAAGGCGAAAGGCGAAAGAGGAAACGCCGCTCGCAGGCCGACGACCGGCCGCGGCGTGTTTCCGAATTCCGCTTTCGTCTTTCCCCTTTTTCTTTTTCACCCCACCCCGCCCCTCCCTTCTTAGCCATGCGCGAACTGCTCGAGAGCAAGCTGGCCCGTTTCGAGCAGTTGGAGCGCGACCTCGTCGACCCCGCGGTGCTGTCCGACTCCGGCCGCCTTGCGCAAACGGCCCGCGAGCACGGCTCGCTCACCCGGCTGGCGGGCAAGTACCGCCGCTTCTGCGAGCTGACCGACGAGATCGCCGCCACGCGTGAACTCGCCGAGGGCGACGACGCCGACATGCGCGAGCTCGCCGAGGCCGAGCTGCCGGCGCTGATCGACGAGCGCGAGGTGTTGTGGGACGAGTTGCTCGGCATGACCCTGGGCGGCGACGACGCCAACCGCACGCGCTGCATCATGGAGATCCGCGCCGGCACGGGCGGCGACGAGGCGGCGCTGTTCGCCCGCGATCTCTACGAGATGTACAAGCGCCACGCCGAGACCAAACGCTGGAAGATCGAGGTCATGGACATGAGCGCCACCGAGCTCGGCGGCTTCAAGGACCTGTCGCTCGCCTTCGAGGGCGACGGCGTGTACCGCGAGCTGCAGTACGAGAGCGGCGGGCACCGCGTGCAGCGCGTCCCCGAGACCGAGACCCAGGGCCGCATCCACACCTCGGCCGCCACCGTGGCCGTGATGGCCGAGCCCGAGGACCTCGAGATCGACATCAAGCCGGAGGACTACCGCCTCGACAAGTTCTGCGCGAGCGGCCCCGGCGGCCAGCACGTCAACAAGACCGAGTCGGCCGTGCGGCTCACGCACCACGAAACCGGCATCGTCGTGCAGTGCCAGGACGAGAAGTCGCAGCACAAGAACCTGGCCAAGGCGCTGCGCGTGCTCAAGAGCCGCGTGTACGACAAGATGCGCGAGCTGGAGGACCAGAAGCGGGCCGACGAGCGCAAGGGCCTAGTCGGCTCGGGCGACCGCAGCCAACGGATCCGCACCTACAACTTCCCCGACAACCGCCTGACCGACCACCGCATCGGGCTGTCGCTCTACAAGCTGGACCAGATCTTGGCCGGCTCGCTGCAGATGGTGACCGACGCGCTCATTGACTACGACCGCCAGCAGATCCGCGACCAGATGGGCGGGCTCGATTGATTTCTTAACCACGGATTACACGGATGGGCACAGATGGACGATGGCCATAAAAAGGCAGGAAAAAGCACGAGAGTTGATGAGTGTGGCCAGCCCTCCCATCACGGGGCGAACTGAGTCTTCTGCTGTGCCTCTTCGTGCCTTTTTGTGGCCATTCTCAACCTGCAATCCGTGCCCATCCTTGCCCTCCGTGGTTCTTTTTAGACGTTAACTTAGGTGAGCATGACCGAAGAAGCCCCCTGGACGATCGGCCGGCTGCTCACGTGGACGACCGACTACTTCGCCGAGCGCGGCGTGGAGTCGCCTCGGCTCGACGCCGAGGTGCTGCTGGCCCACGCCCGGGGCTGCCCGCGGATCGCGCTCTACACGGCGTTCGAAGAGAAGCCCGACGACGAGACCAGGGCGCGGTTCAAAGACTTGGTCCGCCGCCGCGCGGGCGGCTCGCCCGTGGCCCACGTGGTCGGCTACCGCGAGTTCTATTCGCTCGAGATGAGTGTCACGCCCGACGTGCTGATCCCGCGGCCCGAGACCGAGCTGCTGGTCGTCACGCTGCTCGACCGGCTCAAAGAACGGGAGCAGCCGGAGGCCGTGATCGCCGACATCGGCACGGGCAGCGGCGCGGTCGCCGTGGCGGTCGCCAAGCAGGCGCCGAAGGCGAGCCTCACGGCCATCGACAAGAGCCCCGCCGCCCTGGCCGTCGCGCAGCGCAACGCCGAGAAGCACGGCGTGGCCGACCGCATCCGGTTCGTCGAGAGCGATCTATTGGGCGCCGTTCAAGACCCCGTGCGGTTCGACTTTATCGTGAGCAACCCGCCGTACGTCACGACGAACGAGCTGGCCGGCCTCGAGCCGGAAGTGCGCGACCAGGAGCCGCGGCTCGCCCTGGACGGCGGCCCGGAGGGGGTGACCGTCATCGAGCCGCTGCTCGCGCAGGCGGCCGGGCGTCTGGCGCCCGGCGGCGGGCTGCTCATCGAGATCGGCCCGTCGATCGCCGAGCGTGTCGAGCGGCTGATCGAGGCGACCCCCGGCCTCGGGCGTCGCCCCACGATCAAAGACCTCGCCGGCCACGCCCGCGTGGTTGAAGCCGTCCGTTCCGCTTAGAGAAAGACCAAGAACAGCTCGCGGGTGAACGTGGATTGGACGGATCCACGCGGATCGATTTAATCCGCGTTGCATCCGTTCAATCCGCGTGCATCCGCGTTCCATCTGTAGAACGACCAGATCATCATGAACACATCTTCTCCATGGCTCGCGCTCGTCGCGCTCGACCAACCCGCCCTGCCCGAGGCCGACGAACTGATCGGCGCGTTCGCTGCGCGGTTTCCTGACGAGCCGCCGCTCGCGATCGCCAGCCAGACCGATCGGTCGCTCACTCTCACCTTGGGCGGCGACACCTCGACCACCGTCAACCTGACGCTCGTCGAAAAGGCGATCCCGTGGGAGCGGCTCGAGGGGCCGTGCGCCACGGCGTGGTACTGGCCCGGCGCCGAAGACGCGTTGCGCCATCACACCGACCACCTGTTCGTCACATTGATCGACGAGCGCGGCAAGCCGATCGAGCGTTGCACGCGGCTCACCCGCCTGGTGTCCGCCGTGGTCGACGCAACGCCCGCCGTGGGCGTCGTGTGGGGGGCGAGCGGCGCGGTGCACGAGCCCGCCCCGTTCGCCGAGCTGGCCGCCAAGTCGTCGCCCGACGATTTGCCGCTGCACCTGTGGATCGACTTCCGCGTTTACGAACACGACCCGTCGAACCCGCGCGGCGAGGGCTTTGGCATGTTCACCACCGGCCTCGAAGCGCTCGGCTACCCGGAATTCGAAGTCCCCCACTTCGCGGGCGACCCGCAGCGGCTGGTCGGCGCCGTTTACAACGTGACGCATTACCTGCTCGAGAAGGGCGCCCAGCTCAAAGACAGCGAGGGCATCGGCTTGCCCGACGGCAGCCAGGTCACCGCGCGCGAATCGCCCTCAGAGATCGACCCAGGGCAGGAAGTCATCCGGTTGGAATTTGAATGAGGCTTGCCAATTTGCACTTTCAAATTTGCACTTTGCAATTTTCAATCGTCGCCTCCGTGCAGCGTCATCGCGGACGATCGCCGGCGTGCTGTTGACGGTCTTCCCGCTGAGCTGTCAGCCCCTCTAAAAGCCGGCCGATAGCGCAGGGATCGTGCGTCTGCGGCGGACTCGATTTTGGCCTACACTTTAGGACGCCTCAGGCTCTCGGATTGCCTTCCCCCGCCCTGCCCTTTCCACCTAGATCAGACACTTTGATGCCCTCCACGATCCCCTCGCTCCGCTGGCTCGCCTCGCTGGCGTTCGCCGCCGTGATCCTCTGCGGCCCCGCTCCGGCTCGGGCCGACGACGCTCCCAAGGACGAAGCCAAGGCCGGGCAGGCGAAGTCCGACAAGGGCGAAGAGAAGTCTGACGACCAGCTCCCCCCGCCGGTCGTCTCCGAGCACAAGACCACCATCGCCGGCAAGGAGATCGCCTACCGCGCCACGACCGGCAAGATGGCGATGAAGAACGACGCGGGCGAGGAGAAGGCGCATATCTTCTACATCGCCTACGAGCGGACCGACGGCGTCGACGACCAGCAAGACGGCGCTACCGAGCGGCCGATCACGTTCTGTTTTAACGGCGGCCCCGGCTCGTCGTCGGTGTGGCTGCACATGGGCATGCTCGGGCCCAAGCGGGTGATCGTGCCCGACGACGCCTCGACGCCCGCGCCCCCGTACCGGGCGGTCGCCAACCCGTTCTCGCTGCTCGACGTGACCGACTTGGTGTTCATCGATCCGGTCAGCACCGGCTTCAGCCGACCGGCCGAAGGGGAGAAGAAGGACCAGTTCCACGGCTACAAGGAAGACCTGCGCAGCGTCGGACAGTTCATCCACGACTACACGACCAAGCAGGGCCGCTGGGCCTCGCCCAAGTTCGTGCTCGGCGAGAGCTACGGCGGCCTGCGCACCGCCGGTCTCTGCGGCACGCTGCAGGAGCGCTACCGCATGTACCTCAGCGGCGTGGTGCTGGTGTCGGCCGTGGTCGACTTCTCGACCCTGGCGTTCGATGACAACAACGACCGCCCCTACCTGCTGTTCCTGCCGAGCTACACGGCGACCGCCCACTACCACAAGGCGCTCGGCGAGGAGCTGCAGGCGCTGACGCTCGAGGAGGTGGTCGCCCGCGCCGAGGAGTTCGCCTACGGCCCTTACGCCAACGCCCTGCTGCGGGGCGACTCGCTTCCCCAGGAAGAGTTCGACGCCGTCGTGGCCGAGTACTCGCGGCTCACCGGCCTCGGCGAGCGTTACGTGCGAGACTCGAACCTGCGGGTGCGGATGTGGAACTTCGGTAAGGAGCTGCTCCGCGACCGCGGCAAGACGGTCGGCCGCTACGACGGCCGGTTCACCGGCCTCGACCGCACCAACGCCGGCGAGTCGTACGACTACGACCCGAGCGGCGCGGCAATCGACGGCCTCTTCGCCGGGGCGCTGTACGACTACTTGCGCAACGATCTCGGCTACGAGGAGGAGCGGGTCTACGAGGTGCTCACCGGCGACGTGCGGCCGTGGAACTACAAGCCGTTCACCAACAGCTACGTCGACGCCAGCGAGACGCTCCGCAAGGGGATGACGATCAACCCGCATCTGAAGGCGTTCGCCGCTTGCGGCTACTACGACCTCGCGACGCCGCAGTTCGCCATGAAGTACACCCGCGACCACCTGATGCTCGCCCCCGAGCTGCGCGAGAACTTCACGATGAAGTTCTACGAAGGGGGGCACATGATGTACGTGTACGAGCCGGCGCTCAAGCAACTGCGCGCGGACCTCGTGGAGTTCTACGAGTCGGCGACGCCGACGCAGGAATGACCCAATCCCGCGCCCGGGCTTAGGACGCGGGCTGCGGACGCGTTCCCTCCTCAACCCGGGATGCCGATCTTGTCGGCCGTCACGACCTCGGCCTCGCGCGGCAACTGGATCGGCTCGTCGCTGTGGGCGAAGAACGCCAGCCCCTTGTAGCTGGTGAGGTACTGGTGCTTGGTCTTCTGCAAGAAGCCCGATTGGATCGCGTAGACCACCAGCGGCTCGGCGGTGCGTCCTAGCAGGCCGAGCAAGTCCCCCGGCTCCATCCGCACGAGCACGCCACTCGCCCGGATGCTGTTGGCGATCGCCTGCTGGACGGCGGCGTTCGTGGCGGCGGAGTTGGTGGCGGCGTTGAGGGCGGGGTTCATCGAATCTCCTGCGTGAGCGGGTGGGGAATGGCTGCTATTCGCCCCGGGCGCCGCGATCTTGCCTGTAGGTCCAGCGCGCCCCCCTAAACAGGGCCTGCTGCGCCACGACACGTCGAGAAAAGCAGGAAAAATCTTACCGGCGTGCTTCAGCGTTGCGTTAGCGGGGGTTAGAATCGCCCGCATTATAGGATTGCAGTTTCCCAAAAGGGTGGGCCCCTCACAGATCGATTCGCACGCCTGCCCCTCCGGCCGCCTCCGGCCGCCTCCGGCCGTAATCAAGCCTCTACCGAGAGATACCGCGATGAGCCGTCCGCTTGCTTTCGCCGCCTTGCTCGCTTGTGTCGCCGCGTCCGCGGCGCAGGCCTCGATCCTAACCGCCAGCGCGGACTACCGGCCCACGGGCTCCCCGGGCGGCGGCGTGGTCGTCGTCGAGGGAGCCACCGCCACGCGTACCCTCTCGCTCTCCGCCCCGGGCGCGAGCATCCTCAGCGTTGTCGTCACCGCGAACGTGACCTCGTCTGGTAGTAATAGTAGTGGGAGGGAAATTAACCCCGACGGAACAACCACCGTGGCTGGGATTTATGTGTTTCCGGAAGATTTGTCCTTGCTGCTAACGAGCCCGTCGGGATCCACCGTCGAGCTGATATCAAAATTTACATATACATCTGGTTTTGGCTCCAGCATACTGGTCGACCTGACGTTCGAGGACGGCGGGGCGACGCAAGGGGGCGAAACCATCACGCCCGGCACGTTCGCCCCGGCCAGCGGCCTGTTGGCCGATTTCATCGGGGAAGACCCCACCGGCGAGTGGACCATCACGGTCCGTGACAACTCTTCTTTGGCGCATAGCCTGAACGCCTGGAGCCTGACCGTGACGACCGTCCCCGAGCCGACCACCCTGGCGGTCTGGAGCCTGCTGGCGCTGGCGCCGATGGGCCTCTGCCGGGCCCGCGTTCGGCGATCGACTCGCGGCCCGTGCTGAGGCGGCTCGGGACAAAGGGGCGATTGCAAATTTTCATTTTCACATTTGCAATCTTCGTCTCGCCCAAGGGCACGAAGGCGCAAAGAAAGTGAGCCCCTGACTCTTTGCGACTTCGCGCCTTTGCGTGAGACTCATTCCCCGCCGAGATAAAGCTGCTGCCCCAGCACGTTGCGTCGCCCGGTCATCGCCGCGCCCGAGGTGTCGCCGCCCAGCACGGTGAGCATCATCTGGAACTTCGCGTCGCAGTCGTCGGCGAAGTGGACGATCAGCGCCTCGGGCGTCATCGGCGGCTTGGGCGAGCCCCACTCCGGCAGCCGCTGGTGCGAGACGATCACGTGCTCCAGCCGCAGCAGCCGCTCGGGGCTCAAGGGCTCGCCCGCCTCGGCCTGCAGGGCGGCCGTCTCGCGCACCATGTCGCGCCCCTGCAGGATGTGGCCGATCATCGAGCCCGAGGCCGTGTAGTCGGCGCCGGCCGGGGTGAGCCGCAGCTCGCGGAGCTTGCCGATGTCGTGCAGGATGGCGCCCGCCGTCGCGACGTCGACGTCCAAGGGCGGCGTCATGTCGGGGTAGAGCTCCTGGTACTGCTTGGCGAGGTAGACCGCGTTGCGGGCGACATTCCTGACGTGCTCCAGGTAGCCGCCGTAGAACGCGTGGTGGTTGGTCTTGGCCGCCGGCCAGGCCAACAGCTCCACCTGGTGTGTCTCGAGCAGGTCGAGCACCAGCGTGCGGAGCGGCTTGTCTTCGATCCCGCCGGCCAGCTCCACCAGGTCGGCGAACATCTCGGCCGAGTCGAACCGCGAGCTCGGCTGGCACATCGACGGCGAGAAGCCGTCGGCCGTGTCGGCGTCTTCCACCGGGCGGATGCGGCGGATGTCGAGCTGCGGGCCGTAGTTCGTGTCGCGGTACAAGGCGCGGAGCTTGTAGAAGCCGCCCACCTGCCACTGGTCGCGGCAGGCGTCGGCCAGCGGGGCGTCGCCCCAGATGGGGAACGACACGTCGCGCCGGGCGTCGCGGAACGTGACGCGGTAGTAAGGCTTGCCGTCCTTGGTGGTGAGCGTCTGCTTGTCGGCCAGCAGGGCGAACAGGTCGCCCTCTTGGCCGTCGGTCATCTCGCCGAGGGCGACGATCGACGACGCCTCGTCGTTGGTCTTGCCGCCGGGCTTGCCGGCGTCGAACAGCGTGGGGTCGCTCATCGTGGCGTGCGTTGGTCTTTGGGGGCGGGTGGGACAGGCCCCATCATAGCCGAGTTCGAATCGTTTTTTCAGGAGAGGCCCCCAGCCACGGCGCTTAAACGTCCGGTTCCGTTCCAGCGGAACAAGCTAGACATACGCCCCTCGGCTGATCGATCCTCCGGCGCAAACAGACCGAGGCTAGAGCGGTTTGCTCATTGGTGCAGACGCTCGGCTAGCGATCGGCGTCATGGCTTCGTCAGCCTGCATCGACAATGCACCGCATTGCCTGCTTCGGCTTCCTCGCCACGCCGCCAATCGCTTCCCCGCTCGTCCACACCAATTCGATAACCGCTCTAAATCGGTCTCGTTTCACGCCGCTGGCAACATCCAGAACCCGAAAGCTGCGATCGCCAGACCAGCCATTTGCGTGAGGAATGGGCGTTTGCAAACATCCCAGCGTTTGTAGGAGAAGACCCACAGGATCACCTGTGAGACGCCGAACAAAGTTCCCAGAAGAAGCATGAGCACCATCGGAGTCGGGGCATCGGTTGCTCGTACCGTGGTCGTGAGCAACCAGAAATAGCCAACAGCCGATAGCAATACTCCAATCAAAATGACTAAGGCAACCATTGGGCCTCGCTCCTTGCGTGTGAGATACAAGGGGTGAGATTAGCCAAATGTCTGTACGGACGCAGCGTCATTTCTCAAATTGATAGCAGCGACTTCTGACGAAGGCCGTAGCAATGAGCAAGAGTGCCGCCGAGGCCGGCTCGGGCACGGTTTGCCCTTTGGGAAGGGTCTGCCCTTCGGGCAGGCCAGGAACCGGCGGATGTGGCAGCCGGCCGCGAGTTTCTCCCACCGGCGCCGACGGCGTTTGCTAGAATCCTCCGCATGACACCGAAGCAAAAGGCCCTGCTAGTGATCGCCGTGGTGGCGACGCCCTTGTTGCTTGGGCTAGTCTCTGGCGCAACTTATCATTGGGCGCAATCCTACTTAACCGTAGCGTTCCTAATCGCGAATCTTCCCCTCACCACCGCCGGGACGTTGCTGTCGGTTTACGTAGGCCTCGGCCACGGACTCGTGCTGCAACGGCTGGTTATCGCCTTTGGCGCGATGCTCGTTCTGACGCTAGGATCCCTGCTTGGTTTCGATATGTCGTTCGAATTCTCCGAATTCGGGGCGTCGGTGGTGTGGGCTCGATTGTCGGAACTATGCAGGAAGCCCTGGGCGATGAACGAGGCAATCACCGGCGGCATGCTTTTCCTCTGCCGTCCGTGGGCGGGGGTGATCACACGTTGCGAAGAGACGCCCGACCCGAACGAAACCCGGCTGCGAGTGTTTGACTTAATGACCGCCACGGTGGTCGCCGCCCTCTTACTCGCCTGGCGTCAGATGGGTCTTCCCAAGGGCGTGCTCTCCACCGAACCGAGTCAATTCTTCCTCACCTTGCCATACTTCCTATTCCTTGCGGCCCAAGCGCTCGGCGTGGCATTGCTGGGATTGTCCGAGCGTCGACTCGTAGGGGCCGCGATAGCGACGGGCGGTCTGCTGGGCTCTCAGATATTCATTATGTATTCCCAGCACTCCGCAGGGCTCTCATGGTCACCGCTAGAATACCTCCCGCAGCCGCTCACCTTGGTGCTTGCGATCGCCGCGATCTGGTTCGTTAGGCGTTTGGGCTGGCGGCTGCGGCTGCCGGAAAAAGACGTGCTCGAAGAATCTGTGGCTGCATAATCCTGCCGCAACTCATCTGATCTCGCAACCACAGCCGCCTACGCGGTCCCCCTGAATAGCGATGAACCGGGCAGCAAAACTCACCTGCCAGGGAACCGAGCCAATCGTCGTGTCGTCTCAACACGATGCGATCGGTGGCCATGAAAACGAACGTCGCCGACGCCCTCACGATGCTCGCGCTGAGCGTCGTGTTCGCGGTGGTCAGCTGGCCGCCGCCTCTCTTCCCGGACGATGTCCCGAACTGTGTCTCCGCGAGGTGGGACTGCCGCTTCTTCGCTGTCGGCTGTTTGTCGAACCATCGGTTGAGCAGCCTGTTCATCACCACCCAGCACCTCGAACCGGGCCGCGCCGTCTGGGACGAACGAGTTGACGGCAACATGTGCGGATTTCATGTGCCGCCCTCCTCGCACCCGATGCGTGAACCGAGCGGTTTCAATCTGCTTGTGGGAACGAGCGGCGTCGCATGGAGCTGCCCCTACGCGATGTTCATCGCGTACTGGGGCGCCTTGGCCGTTATTCTCGTCCGGCGCCAGGGGCTCACCGTTTTTGACCTGCTGGTCACAACCGCCGCGACCGCCCTGGCGTTCTCTCTGATCGCGCTGCGATGCGCCCTGCCTGGCGTCGTCGCCCTCAATTTGATTAGTTTCGTAGCGATGCCGTGGAGCCTGTATTCGTTGGCGCGCCGTGCCGGCCGTGCGGCTGGGCCAAGCGAGTAATAGGGGACATGCTACCGAAGCACCTTATCAACCGATCGAGCTTGAACCGGGGGGCAGAAGCGGAAAGAAAGGTGTAAAGTACGGCGCCGCCGACTCTAAGCATCGTCTCGTGTTCCACGCCCAACCCTCCGCGTTTCATGACGAAGAGCCAATCCCGCCAATTGCTGGTTCTGCTGGCCGCAGCCGTTCCGCTGCTGCTCGGGGCGATCGCCGGAACAGTGCAGCGGCTGGCGCCGCAACAGCTGGGCGACCTGTCCCCCTACGCCCGCCTGCCGATCGCCGCCCTCGGCCCGATGCTGACGGTCTATGTCGGCCTTGGCCGCGGACGGGCGCCGCTGAGGCTGCTCTTGGCGGCTGCTGTGCTGCTTATGGCGCCTCTCTGTTTCTCAGCAGGTCTCGAGGTCATTCGAAACTCTTTCGATTATTGGATTTTTACACTCCAAGGCCGGCTGCCAAACATCTTCCTCAGTCCGTGGGGAATGAACCAAGCCCTCACCGGTGGCTTGCTGATTCTCTTCCGGCCATGGTTCGGGGTAGTCGCCTTCGGCGAAGAGTCGCCCGAGCCGCGTGAGGTCGGCCTGCGGACGGTCGACCTACTGACCGCCTCGGCGGTTGCCGCGGTCCTTCTCTCCTGGCAGCAGGCCGCCATGCAATCCGGTGCGTTTACCATCGGATTAAGCCAGCTCCTGCTGATCGGTGCGCCGTACTACCTTTTCCAGTTCGCTGTGGCGCTCGGCGCCGCATTAGCGGCTTTCTCTTTCGAGTGGCGGCTTGCTGGGGCCGCGCTTTGCGTTGCCGGCATGCTGGGCTCAGTGGCGATCATAGCCATGCAAATGGGCTGGGCGAATCTCCCCCTGCTGAGGCTCGAATTCTATCTCAACCAATTGGCGCCGCTGCTTGCGATCGCCCTGCTCTGCCTCATACGAGGCTTGGGCTGGCGGCTGCGGCTGCCGGAGGGCGCCTGCTCTGTACCGGCAGGCGACGAGGGCGCCGGAGCACCGATCGCCTAGCCGGTCCGCCCGCGGGAGACTCACGCATCGTCGGCCGGCGGCCGCCCCTGGGAGGGCGCGTCTTTCGCGCCGGCCTTGTCAGACAAGTCTTGCGTCAGGTGCCAGCCGAGTGCGCTCAGCACGAGCACGCTCGTCACGAAGCCGATCGCCGGCGGCCGCACCAGCAGCACGATCGCCACGACCGCCGCCACGGCGGCCAAGGTGAGCGTCAGCGCAAAGGGCCGCCCCAGGATGCTGCGGGCAACGGTTTTGAAGCGTTCGGGCATATTGGCGTTTCCGCGATGCGACGGTTGAGGGATCCGGCGATGGGGGCGACAAACGCCGACACGGATCACGACTCACAACGTACCCGCAGCACCACGCCTAGCACACCGTCCGGCGCCGCGTCGCCAGGAGGCACGCCGTCGCCGTCCAAGCAGCCACGAGGGCCGAGGGCTCGGGGACCGCCAGCGCGACGCTCGCACCGCGCGCGACGCCGAAGTTCGCGACCCACAGGTCGTAGTCCGAGGCGTCGTAGATCACTCCGAGGCCGTCGCGCCAGACCGTGAAGTCGGCGGCGTCGACCACGTCGTCGAAATTAAAGTCGCCCGCCAGGCTGGCCAGTCCGGCGACGCGCGTCGGGCGGTAGATATCGACATGCAGGTGGTTCAGGTGAACGCCCGAGGAGTCGAACACGGCGGTCCCCGGGGCGAAGGCGTTGATGCCGTCCAGGATGTCGTCGTTCGAGGTGAGGATCCGCGAGACCGACCCGCGGTAGTCGTTGCGTTCGCGGCCCGCCTGGATGAAGGCGATCGCGTGGTCGATCACCTTCTGCTCCTCGGCGTCGACCACCCCGTTGCCGTAGTCCCACGTCGAGCTGTCGACGTGCAGGTCGATGTCCATGCCCACGCGGTGCGTGCTGTGGGCGCCGGCCGAGCCGTAGCCGTCGTCGGTCGACATCGCGTTCATCAGCTGCGTGCGGCCGGTGTCGGCCTTGGCCGCGACGGCGCCGGCGGTGAACAGGTCGATCGCCCAGTCGGTCCCGAACCGCTCGCTCTGCGGCGTGAGGCCGCTCCGCACGCCGGTGCCCGGGTCGCGGGCGGGCAAGATATCGAAGTCGCCGATCATCCTCGCTACCGAGAACGAGCCGGGAGTCTGCGGGTCGGGGTCGACGAGCTCCACCCACGCCGGCGCGTTAACGGCGTTCAGCCAGCCGGCCGTGTTGGGGCCGATGATCCCGTCGACGTTCGCCTGGGTCGTGTTCACCCCGGCCGTGAACGCCGCCTGAAACGTGCGCAGCGCCTCGTCGGTCCCGTCGTCGAACACGCCGTCAACGCCGAGCGCCGAGCCGCCGTCTTCGACGTACCCGAGGTAACGGAGCCGCTGCTGTTGCTGCGCGACGTACAACGGGTTGTTCGTGCGGCCGAGCCCCTCGAGACTCTGGCCGACCGACCCGGCGCCTGCGCCGGTCGAGCCGGGCCGAACGTTCACCTCGAACGTGGTCGCGACGCCGTTGATCTTCAGGCTGCCGCTCACCACGCCCTGGTAGCCGCGCGTCGCCGGGTCGGCGTCGCTCGACGCGTCCGGGTTGGGCGCCAGCCAGAAACGGCCGTCGCTCGCGAAGTCGCCCTGCGACAGGTCGCTGCTGGTGAGCGCCTCGTGCCGCTCGCGGCGGCCAAGCACCACGAGATCGGAGAACGTCGCCCCCGGCGCCACGCCGGGCAGCGAGCCGAGGTCGATCTCGATCGCGTCGCCCGAACGACCATAGAAATCAAAGTCGGCGGCGTAGCCTTGCGCCGCGAGCAAGACGCACGCGAGCGGGCGAAGGATCATCCAAGAAGTTTTCATCGTGCGGCCGCAGCGTTGGGGAGGAAACCCCCAGTATAAACCATTCCCCCCACGCCGTGACCGGCGAGCCGTGCGGGCCACCGCGACTCGCCGCCGCTATTGCAACGCCCAAGGCTCCAAGCTGGCGCCAATGCTCGAGCCGAAGAAGCTATATCGCCGCCGCGGCGTTGAACCCAAGACCGATGGACCCGGCGCCTAAGAACCCAGCGTAGATGTGGCGGCGCCCGACGGGCTTGCGGGCGCGAACGGTGTGGCGCGACCTTCAGGCACAGTCTGGCCCGCGGAATCGGGCGACCCCCGCTGCCCCCGATCGGCTAAGCCCAGCCACTCGTAGTCGGCTCCAACGTTCCCGCCGCCGTCGTCTTCCCAGTGGGTCATTTCGTTGACCCGGTCCAGGGCGAACGACCCGGCTGCCGGCGGATCTTCCGGCTGCGAACACGCGTTGGCGGCTTGGGCGCCGCCAGTGTGGCGGCGAGCTTTATTGCGTTCGTCGCGCATCGCTTCCGTGACGAAAAGCCCCCAGTAGGGGATGCCGTACCAGACCCCGAGCAAGAGGCAGAACGCCGCCCCCGCCCCCAAGGTTGCTACGTCAAAGACCAATGCCGCGATCGCGAACGCCCCCATCGCCATGACGCCCGCTAGCTCCAACGCAGTCGCAATCCCCGCGTCCTGCACGTCGATCTCGACCTCTTTAGCGGATATTCCTTCCTGCTCTGGACTGCGCAGTGCGGACGCCCGGGCTTCCCGCTCCAGGTAACCGACCACGAGCAGGACGACTCCCAGCACCGGGACGGGAATCGCCGCGAGATACGCCGCCGGACGATAGAACACCAGCAGCACGATCGTCGCCAAGAAGAAAAACGAGAGCGCGACACGGAAGAAGGTCCGCAGACGACGCATCATCACGTGAGCGTCGGGCTCGCCGAGCGGCTTCGCCGGACCAATATCAGCAGGCTTGTTCATCACTAGCCCTCCTTATCCGTCCGCTCTTATCCGCGGACGCATTAATCATTTTACTCCTGTCGCGTTCTAGCGGCGAGCGAACCTCGAGTAGCCTCACCGTTGCGAAGAGCAAGAACGCCGGACACGAAGGCGGTGTTTACTTGGCCGAAGCGGTTGGGCGAGTAGGTAGGTCAGGCTGGACTCTTCGCAACCCTGTGGCGGCAGGCGCCCCCTGCCCCCTCATCGTGTTGCACGCCGACCCCACCCGCTACGTCACCCGCTCGGTCGCGAACCACCTGAACGACATCGCCAAGTCGCAACCCGGCGTGGTGATCGACACGCTGGAGCGCTGGAAGGAACAAGCCGCGCAAGACGCCGCGGAGCTGCGATGGATGAGCAAGCAGGCGCTGCGCACCCTCGTCAAGAAGGGCGACCCGCGGGCGCTGCGATTCCTCGGGTTCAGGCCGGACCCACGAGTCGAGGTCACGGGGTTCACGATCGTGTCGCCCAAGATCAAGCGCGGCGAAGCGGTCGAATTCACGTTCTCGGTAGCCGCCTCGCGTGACGGCGCGTTGATGATCGACTTCGTGATCGACTTCGTGAAGGCCAACGGCGCGCTGTCGCCCAAGGTCCACAAGCTCAAGCAGATCGCCTTGCGGAAAGGGGAGTCGGCGACCCTCCACAAACGCCACGTCCTGCGCGCGGGCGCGACGACCTACAAGCTCTACCCGGGCACGCACCGCGTGACCCTGCAGATCAACGGCAAGCCGTTCGGCACCGAGTCGTTTGTCTTGCGGTAGCGGGCCTTGTCGAATGACTCACCGGCTCTCGGCAGGACGCCGCAGCTGATACGTCGTGATCGAACCCGCCTTGCCGGCCCCCCCCGGGATGCTCTTCAGGTCCTCCGTGGTGTCCTCGAAGCTCGCGGGGCGGCTCCAACCACTCGCATGCATCACCTTCAACCGGTCGCCCTCCCAGGCGTAGATGCCGTGGTCCGATCCGCGCGCTGAGATGAAATCGATGTGGCGGGGCGTGGCGCGCGGGTCGACCCGGAATTCGCCGAGATTGAAATCAACCACGATCGGCTCGCCGTTGAGCTCCAGGGGCCGCCCCTCGTGATCGACCATCACCCAACGCCCCGCGATCCGGCCCGTCTCGCGTGCGACATACGCCCGCCGATAAGCGTCCCAGCCCAGCAAAACCGCCAGCAGGGTCGTCAGGACCAGCATGTGGACAAGGCGGAAGCGAAACCACCGCAGGCCAACCAGGCCCCGCGCCCGCCGGCCCGCGCCGCGCAGCACGCGCGGCAAACGCAACCGCATCGCGTCGAACACGACCGGCCCCACGGCTATCAGAGCGAGCAGGGCCGCCCCAGCCACGAGCGAGCTCTCGACCCGAAAGCCCAGCCGCAAGAGCGCAAGGGCAAGCAGCTCGCCCAGGAGGACGGCGAAGACCAACCGCGACGCGTGTGATTGGGCTGCTGGCATGGGCTATTACCCTAGGGATCGTCAGACGCTGCCGGTCGACGGACTATAACCATCCTACGACGCGTCCGCAGCGGCCCCGGCCAGCACCCGCAAAACGCCGCGGCAGAACTCCGGCAGGTCGTCGGGCCGGCGGCTGCTGACGAAGTGGCGGTCGACGACCACCGGCTCGTCGCTCCAGAGGGCGCCGGCGTTCACCAGGTCGTCCTTGATGCCGGGCGAGCCGGTCACGCGCACGCCGCGGTACACGCCGGCCGAGATCGGGATCCAGCCGCCGTGGCAGATGGCCGCCACGAGCTTGCCGGCCGCGTCGAAGTCACGAACGAGCTGAAGCACCCGCTCGTCGCGCCGCAGCTTGTCGGGCATGAACCCGCCCGGCACGACCAGCCCGTCGTAGTCGTCGGCCGCGGCGTCCGCGATGGCGATGTCCGACCGGCAGGGGTAGCCGTTCTTGCCCGCGTAGGTAACGCCCGCCTCGGGGCCCGCGATGACCACCTCGGCGCCCGCCTCGATGAGCCGCAGCTTGGGGTACCACAGCTCGAGGTCTTCGTAGACGTCGCCGACGAAGGTGAGGATGCGTTGGCCGGTGAGGGGGCGGGTCATGCGCGGGGCGACGTCCAGTGGTGTGAGTTCAAGGAGAGGGATCCACGACGGAACAACGTAACAAAGACGGGCGTGTAGGTCAGGCTGTGCCTGACGGGCTTCCGACCGGGAACAATGTGGAGGGACTGCGACCCCAGGCACCCGGCGAAAAAAAGATTACAGCCACACCTTGAGCCAAAGGCTATTGCTAATCGTTCGCGTCGGGAATCGTGATTGAATACAAACTTGCCCGCAAGAGTTTCTCGTACTTCGGAAAATCTTCCTTTGTTGAGTTGAAATTGAATAAGAGCATTTGGTTTTTGTACCCGGTGACCAGCATGATGTTGTAGATATCGGTGTCGACGGCCGAAGAAGTCATCTCCATCAAAACCCACTTCCTCCCGCTGTGCTCAACGATCTCGTTCTTCTTCCACACAAGACTAGGGATCACCCCCCCAAAGAGCTGAGTGAACTGAGCCTGAGCCTCCCTTAGACCGCTCTGAGGAATCACGTGTGGCTTGAGGTCGTAGGCCACGGTCGTCGTGGCAGCTTCGTTTCCCACGACGTATCTTGGCGCCCGATTCGATGGCCACTTCAGGTCCCGAATCCTCTTGGGAACCGGCTTGAAGCCCGCTGGCGGCTCGAACGTGACCCCCGTGTCTCCGACGCTTACGGGCTCAGCGGAGGCGGCTGAGATGACGCAGAACACCAACATAGCGGCGAGCATGGGTTTCATGGTTCTAGTCCTCATGCAGTCAATTAGGATGGCCCGAAGGCCCATCGATTCGATCGATTCTGCCCCCAACATAGTGATGGGCCTATGTTAAGTAGGATGGGTGATCGCACCCATCTTCAGCTTCTCCGCTACGCCGCACAGTCCATCCATGAGCAGCTTTACCAACTGGAAAAGCAACGGAAGAGCCTCCCGCTTCCAACCGGGAAGATGGGTGCGAGCACCCATCCTACTGACTCAGCCCTCGGTCGGCTCGGCCTCGAGGCAACACTTGTAGGTCCAGCCGGCGAAGACCGCGCCGACGAGGGGGGCGACCCAGAACAGCCACAGCTGCGTGAGCGCCCAGCCCTGCACGAAGACCGCCGTCCCGGTCGATCGGGCCGGGTTGACCGACAGGTTCGTGACCGGGATGCCGACGAGGTGAATCAGGGTCAGGCCCAGGCCGATCGCGATCGGCGCGAAGCCGGCCGGCGCCCGGCGGTCGGTGGCGCCGAGGATGATCAAGAGGAACATGTACGTCAGCACGACCTCGGCCAGGAAGCAGGCGGCCAGCGAGTACTGGCCGGGCGAGTGCTCGCCGTAGCCGTTCGACGCGAAGCCGTCGTCGAGCGTGAACCCCGCCTTGCCCGAGGCGATGAAGTACAGCACGGTCGCGCCCACCAGGCCGCCGACCACCTGCGCAACGGCGTACGGCACAAAGTCCTTCATTGGAAAACGCCCGCCGGCGACGAGCCCCGCCGAGACCGCCGGGTTGAGGTGGCAGCCGGAGATGTGGCCGATGGCGTAGGCCATGGTGAGGACGGTGAGCCCGAACGCCAGCGCGACGCCGACGAAGCCGATGCCCATGTTAACGGGCGTGTCGCCCATCTGCCCGGCAAAGCTGGCCGCCAAGACCGCGCTGCCGCAGCCGCCAAAGACGAGCCAAAAAGTGCCGATCAACTCGGCAACGCAGCGCTTGAAGAGGGGCATGGTTTTCTTTCGTGAGAGCGAGAGGAGACGTGAGGAGAGAGTGGGTCAGGCACAGCCTGAGCCGCGGGCTAAAAAGCCCCGGAGGGGCGGCAGCACTACGGCTCGCGGGCACGCTGTCGCCCCTCCGGGGCTTGTTGGATTGATTAGACCGTTTCCAGAGGCTGGCGCCCCTGGCTAGGTGCTTTCGCCCCTCCGGGGCTGGCAACAGCCTAACGATTTTTCGACAAGGCCGCAGGGAAGCATAGCCAATTGCCCGAAGCGGCCACTATCGACAACGATGTATTCTCTTTCTCAACTTGTCCCATGAGTTCAAAAAACGTGTCGCTGGCATCGCTGGGCATGGGTAAAAAGGCGCCGACGCATTTCGTCACAGAGGTCCGGAGAAACAGAAGCACAAACAGAAACGGTACGCGATCGACATGCCCGTTGCAGTAACAATGCTGGTAGTCGCCGACTTCCTCCTTCATTCCCTTCACAAAGACTGTCAACGGACGAATGCACGGCACCTTTAAGTCAGGATCATGAAACCGTCCGCGAATCTTTCCCATGGCTGGGTTTATCAACAGACTATATCCGCTTGTACTGAGAACTGAGAGATAAGCACACCTGAGGATGGCAAGCCGAATGCCATCGTCACTGAAACCATATGGAATAGTGAATTCTAATGGTGGATTCTTTCCTTCTGAGAAAAGGCGTTGGATGGCAAGGCTATTCTTCGGATTAGTGGCTTGGCCGATTATCCGAATATCCTTGCGTCCCTTAAGCCAATCAATGTCAACCGAGGTAGGGTAACCAGCTACAGTCATCTTTGCCTTCATCGGTTTGTTGCCACTAAACCGATCTTGCGTTCGCATGTAGTTCGACAAGTGAGAGTCGATACGGGACCCTTGGTCATTGTTGCATTTCTTGCAGGTGAGCGTCTTTAGTGTGCCGCCAACTGAGCCTGGGATTACATGCTCAATGGTCAGCTCATCTAGGCGTGCTTCTTTCCAGCACAATGGGCAAATAATCGCATTGCTGCCTGAAGCTGCAATGCCATTATCGTCCATATCACGAAGGCAACGCTTGTATAGTGTTACCTTCAATCCAGCAGTGTCGCTTGCACTCACTCGGCTCACCCCTTCAGCAGTTTCCGTAGCACGTAAGCCAAAATACCCCCGTGCCGGTAGTAGTCGAGCTCGACCGGGGTGTCGATCCGCACGGTCATCGGGATCTTCTTGTCGCCGGCGGTGACTTCGATCGTTTGGCGCGGCTTCAGGTCGTCGCCGAGGGTGGGCAGCGAGAATTCCTCTTCGCCGGTGAGGCCCAACGACTGCCACGTGGCGCCGTCCTGGAACTCTAGCGGCAAGACGCCCATCATCACCAGGTTGCTGCGGTGGATCCGCTCGTAGCTGCTCGCCATCACCGCGCGGACGCCCAAGAGGAAGGTCCCCTTGGCGGCCCAGTCCCTGGAGGAGCCGGTGCCGTACTCGGCCCCAGCAAGAATGACCAGCGGCGTGCCCGCCTCTTGGTACTTCATCGAGGCGTCGTAGATCGACATCACCTCGCCTGTGGGCAAGTAGCGAGTGACGCCCCCCTCGGTGCCGGGGGCCAGTTGGTTGCGGATGCGGATGTTGGCCAGCGTGCCGCGGGTCATCACGCGGTCGTTGCCGCGGCGGCTGCCGTAGCTGTTGAAGTCGCGCGACTCGACCCCGTTTTCCACAAGGAACCGTCCCGCGGGGCTGTCCTTGGCGATGGCGCCGGCCGGCGAGATGTGGTCCGTCGTGACCGAATCGCCCAAGAGCGCGAGGCACTTGGCCCCGGCGATCGGCGCGATCGGCTTGACGTCGGTCGTGAGCGTGGTGAGGAACGGCGGCTCTTGGATGTAGGTGCTCGCCTCTTGCCAATCGAACAGGGCGCCCTCGCTGGTCTCGATGGCGTTCCACTTCGGGTTCTTCTCCCACACGCCGCCGTACTGCTCGACGAACATCTCGGGCAGGACGCACGACTTCACCACGTCGGCCACCTCTTCGTGCGTGGGCCAGATGTCGGCCAGCATGACCGGCTTGCCGTCCGTCCCCTCGCCGATCGGCTCGGTGGAGAAGTCGATGTCGGTGGTGCCGGCCAGGGCGTAGGCCACGACCAGCGGCGGGCTCGCCAGGTAGTTGGCCTTCACGTCCGGGTTGATGCGGCCCTCGAAGTTGCGGTTGCCGGAGAGGACGCCCGACACGACCAGGTCGTGCTCGCGGATCGCCTCGCTGATCGGCGTGGGGAGCGGGCCGCTGTTGCCGATGCAGGTCGTGCAGCCGTAGCCGACGGTGTAGAAGCCGACCTTGGCGAGCTCCGTGTCGAGGCCGCTCTTGGCGTAGTAGTCGGTCACCACGCGGCTGCCGGGGGCGATGCTGGTCTTGACCCACGGCTTGGCCTGCAGGCCGTGGGCGGCGGCCTTCTTGGCCACGAGGCCGGCGGCCATCATGACGCTTGGGTTGGAGGTGTTCGTGCAGCTGGTGATGGCCGCGATCGCGACGCTGCCATGCTTGAGCTGGAACGTGACCCCCTCGTTCTCGACGGTGACGCCGTCGAAGCCGGGGTCGGCGATCGCCGGGGTCGCCACGGCGGCGCCCTCGGGGTCGGGCACGCCGCCCCCCTCGCCTTCCCAGCGGCCGGCGGGGGCGCCGCCGCCCGGCTGCTTCTCGTACACGTCCGTCAGGTCGGTGTGCCACTGCGGCTTCATCCGCGAGAGCGTGATCCGGTCTTGCGGCCGCTTGGGACCGGCGAGGCACGGCTCGACCGTGCCGAGGTCGAGCTCCACCAGCTTGGTGAACGTCGGCTCGGGGGCGTCGTCGGTGCGGAACAGGCCCTGCTCGCGGCAGTAGGTCTCGGCCAGGGCGATCTCGTCGGCCGTGCGGCCGGTCTGGTGGAGGTATTCGAGCGTCACGTCGTCCACCGGGAAGAAGCCCATCGTGGCGCCGTACTCGGGACTCATGTTGGCGATCGTCGCGCGGTCGGCGAGGCTCATGCTCCGCATGCCGGGCCCGCAGAACTCGACGAACTTGCCGACGACCTTCTCCTTGCGCAAGATCTCGGTGACCGTGAGCACGAGGTCCGTGGCCGTGGCGCCGGCCGGCAGCTTGCCGGTGAGGCGCATGCCAACGACCTCGGGCATGAGCATGTAGATCGGCTGGCCGAGCATGACGCCCTCGGCCTCGATGCCGCCGACGCCCCAACCGACGACGCCCAGGCCGTCGATCATCGTGGTGTGGCTGTCGGTGCCGACCAGCGAGTCGGGCACGGCGACCGGGCCCTTCTCGTCGTTGGTGGTGAGCACGCACTTGGCCAAGTACTCAAGGTTCACCTGGTGGACGATGCCGGTGCCGGGCGGCACCACGCGGAAGTTGTCGAACGCCTTTTGGCCCCAGCGCAGGAACTCGTAACGCTCGGCGTTGCGCTCGAACTCGAGCTCGATGTTCAGGTCCAGCGCTTCCTTGCCCAAGAAGTGGTCGACTTGGACCGAGTGGTCGATCACCAGGTCAACGGGGACGAGCGGGTTGATCTTGTCGGCGTCGCCCCCCAAGCGCTGCATGGCGGATCGCATGGCGGCGAGGTCCACCACGGCCGGCACGCCGGTGAAGTCTTGCAGCACGACGCGGGCGGGCTTGAAGGGGACCTCGACGGCGGCGGTCCCTTTCGAGTCGGTCCAGGCGGCGAGCGCTTTGACGTCGTCCTCGGTGACGACGTACCCATCGCAGTTGCGCAGCACGCTTTCGAGCAGCACCCGGATCGAGTAAGGCAGCTCGGCGACCTTGCAGTGGCCGGCCTCTTCGAGCTTCGAGAGGCGGTAGATGCCTAATTCGCCCTGCGGCGAAGCAAAAGTGTCGCGGGCGGAGAACGGATCGAAAGTCGTGGCCATGGCGAGCTGCGGTTGGGGGAGGAAATTTTTCGGATGGGCGTGCGCCTGCGGCAGCGATGATACCAAATCACGCAAAAAAGGGGAGTTGGCGCGGCGAGCGTCAAACCGAGGGCAGTAGCCGACGACCCAACCGCCGTAAGCGGATCGGCCCGCGTCGCGCAGCGACGCGGCTAAAGACTCCTGGCAGGGGACGCCAATGGTGGCGCCAGCCGAAACGCCGCTCAGCAGAGGCGGGCGCCGTTCGGCGCGTCGCGGTCGGCCGCCAGCAGCGCAACGCCTCCCGATTCGACCGGAACGCCCAGCACGAGCGCCTCGCTGACGAATTTACCGATCTGCTTGGGCGGCAGGTTCACCACCGCGGCGACCTGGCGGCCGACGAGCTGCTCGGCGGTGTAGAGCGACACGATTTGGGCGCTGCTGCGTTTGACGCCCACCGCCGGGCCGAAGTCGATCGTCAGCTCCAGCGCCGGCTTACGTGCGCCCTCTAGCGGCTGGGCGGCTAGGACCGTGCCGAGGCGAACGTCGACCTTCAAGAAGTCGTCGAAGCCAATCTCCGGCGACGCGGGCGTAGCGGGGTCGTGCTCGAGGTGCATAGCGTCGTAAGCAGTTATGTCTAGGAGCAGCTTCTTAAGCCCGCGGACAGCTCACCAACCGAGCCGCGTCACGCCCTCCAAGCCGTCGAAGTGCCGCTCATCACGGCTGGCGATCGGCAGGCCGTGCTGCCGGGCGAGGGAGGCGATCCAGAGGTCGTTCTCGGGAATCGGCCGGCCGCGGAGCTTGAGCTCGTGGCGGAGGGTGGCGTACTCTTTGGCAGTCTCAAGGTCGGCAGCGAGGATGATCGACTGGGACTTGAGCTGTACGAAAAACGGCTCGATCGATTTCCTCAGACGCGACCCTAGCAAGCCGAATTGGTACTCGCCGATCACATGGATCGGCAAATAGGGCCTGCCGTGCAGCCGAACCAAGCTGAGCAGTGCGTCGTCTTTATCGACGGCGGCAGAGACCGCGTTTGTGTCGAGGATCACTCCCATCCCTCGGGATCGACACGCGAGAATTCCTCATCGACGATGGCTTGGACTTCGGCGACAGCTTTTGGATCGGCTTTGCCGAAGCTGTTCCACCAAGCCAGCGCCTCAGCTTCCTTCATCGCGGCGTCCCCGGCAGCTGCGGATTGCTCGATATTGCATTGGGCCGCCATCAGAATGAACTGTTCGACACTAACGCCGTGCGCAGCGCTCGCGGCAGCGATCTGTGGGTAGAGCTCATCGGGAATATCGACGGTGGTCTTCATACCCGTAATTCTAGCTCACCCCACCGCTCTAGGCCAACCTTATCGCCGCGTCAGCAGCTCTTGCCGGTAACGCCGGATCACGTCGGCCCGCAGCAACAGGCCCACGAGGCGGCGGTTCTCGCCCTGCCCCACTTCGACGGGCAGGGTCTCCACGTCGCGGGCGCCGAAGTCGCGCATCGCTTCGAGCAGGTTCTCCGACGGGTGGACCGCCAGCGGCGCACGCAGCGCGATGTCTTCGGCGTTTACCAGCGCGGGGGGCATGTCGCTGTCCAAGACCCGGTGCAGGTCTTCGGCGCGGATGATGCCGATCAGCTTGTTGTCGTGGCCGATGACCGGCAACGACTCGATCTCGGGGTGCTCGCGCGCGATGCGCACGATCTCCAGGCCGTTTGCCTCGGGCTTGAGGATCGGGAAGTTGCGGATCATCACGTCGCGGACCATCACGTGGTCGAGCGTGTGCATGTCGTGGCCGCGCGAGATGTGCTCGCCGCGTCGCGAGAGCTTTTTGGTGTAGATGTTGTCGTGGTCGATCATCTTGGCGACCACGCTCGCCAGCCCGGCAGCAGCCATGATGGGCAAAATGATCTCGTACTGGTCGGTCATCTCGTAAACGATCAGGATCGCCGAGAGCACGCCTTGCGTGGTGCCCGCAACCACCGCCCCCATGCCAACAATGGCGTACACCCCCGGCGAGTGGCTGTACTCGGGGACCCACATGTTCATCACGATGCCGAACGCCCCGCCGAGCGTGGCGCCGAGGTAGAGCGACGGCGCGAACACGCCCCCCGAACCGCCGCCGGCGAGGGTGAGGCTCGTGAGCAGCGGCTTGAGCAGCACCAGCGGCGCAAGCCAGAGCAGCTCGCCGAGCATCCGCTCCGGGTCGAGCGCTACACTCTTCTGCGAGGCGGCCTGGAACAGCCGCTTGAGCGTGGCGAGCGGCATGGCCAATGGCGAGGCGTCTTCTTCGCTGGCGATGGCCGGCTCGGCGGTCCTTGGCAGTTTGAGGTGCAGCGAGTGCTCGACCACTTCGTAGCCGACACCCATCAGCGGCGGCGGCGGGTGGCGCCCCTCGGCCAATTCGGCCGCCATCGCGGCCGACACGTTGGGGGGCGTCGTCGGGTACAGCGCGCCCGACACGCCCACGAGCAAACCGATCACGACCGCCCGCTTCCACCAGCTAGGCAACAACTTGAGGGTCACGTCTTCTAAGCCGTAGAGCATTTTGACGAACAGCCCGGCGGCGAGCCCCGCCACGAGTCCGAGGACGAGGTAGCTGGGCAGCTGCACCCAGGCGCCGGCGAAGGCGTACTCCAGGTCGGCGAACGCCGGGTCGAGGCGGTGCTCGCCGAAGTGCTGTTGCACGACGTCGGCGATCACGCTCGCCAGCACGATCGGTGTGAGCGACTCGACGGCGAAGCTGCCGAGGATGATCTCGCCGGCGAACATCACCCCGGCGAGCGGGGCGTTGAACGTGGCGCTGATGCCGGCCGCGGCGCCGGCGGCGACCAACACCTTGATGTTGCGCGCCGAGAGCCGGAAGAACTGCCCGGCGGTGCTGCCCAAGGCCGAGCCGATCTGCACGATCGGCCCCTCGCGGCCGACCGAACCGCCCGTGCCAATCGTCACCCCCGAGGCGAGGATTTTCACGAGCGCTACCTTCGGGCGGATCACCCCATCGTGTCGCGCCACGGCTGTGATCACCTCCGGCACGCCGGCGCCGCCGGCCTCGGGAGCGAAACGCCTGGTGAACCAGGCCACCAGCAACAGGCCGAGCGCGGGACAGATCGCCATGACGGCGGTCCAGCCGTAGGCGGCGGCCTCCTCGGCCTTGCCGGCTTGGTGGTAAGCCCCGCCGAACGTCCATTCCGAGACCCCTTCAATAATGAAGGTGAAAAGGACGGCGCCAAAACCCGCCAGCAAACCGACCACA
Source organism: Pseudobythopirellula maris (assembly GCF_007859945.1). Classification (GTDB taxonomy): domain Bacteria; phylum Planctomycetota; class Planctomycetia; order Pirellulales; family Lacipirellulaceae; genus Pseudobythopirellula; species Pseudobythopirellula maris. Next base: position 45,095 of record NZ_SJPQ01000006.1, read on the forward strand.
CCAGCCAGCAGCATCGTCAGCGCCCCGCCCGGCAGCACGCCTCGGTGCGTCACCGACCTGATCTGCGCGGCGAGCCCCGATAGGGAGAAGTTGGAAGGGACCGGGGTGGGCGACGGGGAGGCGGGGGCCATAGGGCCGGAGGGTTGAGAGGTGATACGGCGAGGCGGAAGGACTCCCCAGAGACTATTCGCGTAGCCCCGATCACGCCAGTAGCCAACTCGGCAATGCGAGCGGCGTGGAGACCGCCGCCACGCGCCGAGGCCGTTCGTAGGAAACGGGCCATCGTCAAAGCCCACACCGCCCGTTAGAATGACCCGCTTGCTGCCCACCCGTTTGTCCAGGCCTATGGGCTCAAGGTCCCCAGGCCCGCCAGAGACCCGACCCTCGAGAAACAGTCACCATGTCGATCTCGCCCGCCCCGTTGTCCGAGACCCCTGCTGGCGCCTCGGTCGAAGACCGCGTTTACAACTTCTCGGCCGGCCCCGCCGTGCTGCCGCTGTCCGTCTTGGAGCGGGCCCGCGAAGAGTTGCTCTGCATGCCGGGCGTCGGCGCCAGCATCCTGGAGATCAGCCACCGCAGCAAAGCGTTCCTCGAGATCATCGAGACCGCCGAGGCCAATCTCCGCAAGCTGCTCGGCATCAGCGACGACTACGCCGTGCTCTTCCTCCAGGGAGGCAGCCGGCTGCAGTTCTCGATGGTCCCGATGAACCTGCTGGGCGCCGACCAATCGGCCGATTACATGGTCACCGGCTCGTGGGGCAAGAAGGCCTTGGAAGAGGCCGCCAAGGTCGGCAAGACCCGCAAGGTCTACGACGCCAAAGAGACCAACTACGACCGGCTTCCCGAGCCGTTCTGCGCGGACGGCGGCACGATGGACCTCGACCCCCAAGCCGCCTACCTGCACTACACCAGCAACGAGACGATCCAGGGCGTGCAGTTCAGCGCCGAGCCCGAGACGCAGGGTGTGCCGCTGGTCTGCGACGCCTCGAGTGAGTTCCTCTACAAGCCGCTCGACATCGACAAGTACGGGTTGATCTACGCCTGCGCCCAAAAGAACGCCGGGCCGGCGGGGGTGACGATCGTCGTCGTCCGCAAGGACCTCGCCGAGCGGGCCGACCCGAACCTGGGGGTCTACCTCAATTTCAACACGCACATCGCGTCCGGCTCGATGGACAACACTCCGCCGACCTTCGCGATCTATATCAACAAGCTGGTGACCGACTGGCTGCTGAGCGAGGTCGGCGGCCTCGAAGCGATGCACAGCCGCAACGCCGAGAAGGCCAAGCTGCTGTACGACGTGCTCGACCAGAACGCCGAGTTCTACCAGGGCCACGCCCGGCCCGACTGCCGCAGCCTGATGAACGTGACGTTCCGCCTGCCGAGCGACGAGCTGACCACCAAGTTCGACGCCGAGGCCAAGCAGAACGGCATGACCGACCTGAAGGGCCACCGCAGCGTCGGCGGCATCCGCGCTTCGATCTACAACGCCATGCCCCTGGCGGGCGTCGAGACGCTCCGCGACTTCATGGTCGATTTCGCCAAGAAGAACGGATAGCAGAACCGCCCTCCCCTCGCGGGGGAGGGCCGGGGTGGGGGCGCCCCGGTTACCCACTTCACCCCCATCCCAACCCTCCCCCACCGGGGAGGGAGCAACTGACCTCTCACCTCCGACCTCCTCCCCCTCCCCAGCCATGCCCAGCGTTATCGTTCTCGACCCGCTCGCTCAAGAAGGCCTCGACCTGTTGGACGCCGCCGAGGGGATCACCTACGAGGTCCGCACCGGCTTGAAGGGTGACGACCTCCGTGAGGCCGTTTCGCAATTCGACGGCGCCATCTGCCGCAGCGGCGTGAAGCTCACCTCCGACGTGCTCACGGGCAAGAGCAAGCTCAAGGCGGTCGTGCGGGCCGGCGTCGGCACCGACAACATCGACAAAGACGCGGCCACCAAGGCGGGCGTGGTGGTGATGAACACCCCGGCCGGCAACACGATCAGCACCGCCGAGCACGCCATCGCGCTGATGCTCGCGATGAGCCGCTCGATCGCCCCGGCTTACCAGTCGCTCATCGAGGGCCGCTGGGACCGCAAGGCGTTCATGGGCGCCCAGGTCGCCGGCAAGACGCTCGGCATCGTCGGGCTGGGCCGCATCGGCCTGGCCGTCGCCGCCCGCGCCAAGGCACTCGAGATGGACCTGATCGGTTACGACCCCTTCATGTCGGCCGAACGCGCCAAGCAGCTCGGCATCGAACTGGTGGAGAACGTGGCCGACATGCTGCCGCGCGTCGACTACCTCACGGTCCACACGCCGCTCACCGAAGAGACCCGCAATTTGATCTCGACCGAGCAGATCGAAGTCATGAAGCCGGGCGCCCGGCTCATCAACTGCGCACGCGGCGGCATCTACGACGAAGCCGCCCTGGCCGAGGGCCTCAAGGCGGGCAAGATCGCCGGCGTCGCGCTCGACGTTTACCCGGACGAGCCCTGCACCGACAGCCCGCTGTTCGGCATGCCGGGCGTCGTTTGCACGCCCCACCTGGGAGCGAGCACCGAAGAGGCCCAGACGCAGGTCGCCGTCGAGGCCGTCGAGCTGCTCACCGCGTACCTGAGCACCGGCGCCATCCGCTGTGCGGTCAACGTCCCCTCGCTGGACCCGCAAACGCTCGCCTCGCTCCGCAGCTACTTGGACCTGGCCCACCGCCTGGGACGCTTGGCGGCCGGCCTCGACCCCAGCGGCCTCACGAAGTGCCAGCTCACCTACCGCGGCGAACTCGCCGAACGCGACACCAAGGTGCTCACCTCGGCCTTCGCCGTCGGGCTGCTCGAAGACGCCATGCCCGAGTCGCTCAACCTCGTGAACGCCGAGTCGCTGCTCCGCGACCGCGGCATCGAACTTGTCGAAGCCAAGAACAGCCACCAGGGCGCCTTCCGTTCGGCGATCGGCGTGGAGCTCGCCTCGGCCGGCAGCTCGCACACCATGACCGGCGCCATCCTTGGCGCCGACATGCCGCGCCTCGTGGAGATCGACGGCTACCGACTCGAGTCGTTCCTCGACGGCTTCCTGTTGCTGTTCAAGCACAAAGACGTTCCCGGCATCATCGGCTCGGTCGGCACGACGCTCGGCGACGCGGGTGTGAACATCGCTCAGATGGCCGTGGGCCGCGAGGCCCAGGGCGGCGAAGCCGTGGCGGTGCTCAACATCGACGGCGAGCCGCCGCAGTCGGCCGTCGACGCCGTGCTCGCCCACGAGGCGATCACCAAAGCGAAGGTCGTCCGCCTGCCTGCCGCGGGCACGCTGCCAAGCTGGCTCGGCTGACGCGTTGCGACACGGCAAGAGACGCAAGCCTCCGAGGGGCGTAAGCCTACAGCCAGAGGCGCAAGCGCTCCTGGCTTTATTGCTCCTTACCGCCTGCGGCGACCCTGGTTTCAAAAAACTCGGGCGGCCCGCGGTTTATTGGCGAGACGTTCGCCTCACGCCGCCGCACGCAGGTCGCCGAACAGCCGCTCGAGTCCCTTGCGGCTCTTGCCCCAGTCGAGCCATTGGCCGGGGATGTGGGTGGCGGCTTCGACCAGGGTCGTGCGCTCGCGGCCGCGGATCGCTACGCGGATCTCGCCCCCCAGGGCCCACACGTCGGACGGCAAAGTAGCGATCAGCGTCACGCCGTCGTCCGCTTGGTCGGCGCCTCGGAGCTCTTGGCCGCGGCGCCCCAGCGAGCAGAGTGCGCGGACGATCGTCTCGCCGACCGGCGCCGCCACTTCGCCACGCTGCTCGCGGTCGAGCTTCACGCCCATCGAGGCGTACATCGGCTGAACCACGCCGGCGAGCTTGTCGTACGGCACGCCGCCGGGAAGCGCGGCCCCCAACAGCCCCAACACCTGCTCGCCGCTGACGGTCGGCTTGGCGCCGGCCTGGGCCCGCTCGATCCGCTCACGCACCTCGGCGTGGGCGAGTAAACGCTCGAGCCGCGTCTCCTGACGCCAGTCACCAACAGGCGCCGGCGCCGCTGGCGTTTCGCCAGCCTCGGGGCTTTTGAGCGGCGCCCCACAAGCCGAGCAGAAACGGTTCTCGCCCCGCCGGCCGCAATGCGAGCAAAACACCGGCGCCACGGCGGTGAGTTTGATGGTGGGGTCGAACGCGTTGGACGAAGCAGTACTCACGGCGCGTTCTCCTGCTGGGCTGGCCGAAGAGGCGCCAGCGTTCTTGTGCAGGAGCCCACAAGGTCTAGATCGGCAACACCGGCTCACGAAGATTAATCGCGGTCGTTGCTTGGCTTGAGCTCGGCCACGCGGCGACGCACGAGCTCGACGCGATCGATCCGGGCGAAAGGTTTACCTTCGTCAAACGCGGGCCAGGCGTCCGCCGGCAAGTAGATCGGCGCCCCCCGCTGCAACGGCAGAAGCTCGATCGACAAATCGCCGGCGGCCGCCCCGTGACCCCACCGCCGCAAGCCGATCTCCAGCGGCCGGCCATGATAAAAATCATCGCAAACGAGCTCATCGCCGAACGATACGCGGGCCACGTCGGCCACGTAGTGGATGCGCACGAGAGGATCGCTCGCGGGGTCAAGCGTTTCGGGTAATCGAACCGTCCAACGCGCCGCTGCGGCAAAGTCTTCGGCGGCGGGAGCCGCGGCGACCGGCTTCGGGCTATTGCCCAAAGGGATCTCACGCGGCGGGCCGGCTTGGCGGACTTGCTCGACGACGAGATCGAGCGGCGGCGCCGGCTCGGCGTCGAGGTCGAATCGGGCGAACACGCCGTCGGCCGCCGCCCGCGGCAGCCCCTTGGGGGCCAGGTCGTCGGCGGGCCAAACCCCGACCGCGAGCTCCGCCGAGTCGGACGAGGTGAGCCGCAGCGCGCCGCCGTCGACCACCAAGCCCGCCTCGGTGAGTAACACCCGTTCGCGGCCCAACCATTCGAGCTTCCACAACGCTAGCGAGTCGGCCTCGCTCAAAAGGACGATGCGAACCGTTTCGCCCGCGGGAGTGCGGACCGTGAGGGCGACGTCGCGGCCGGGCGTGAGCGAATCGACCACGCGCTGATCGCCTTCCTGACGCACGCGGCCCTTCGATTCGACCTCGATCCCCACTCCGCTCAACACAAACTCGGCGTCGACGCCCGGCGTCGCGGCGAAAAAGACCGTGCGGCCCCCCTGCCCTTCAGCGGACGTGACCCACTGCGCCGTCGCGTGTTCGAGCCGCAGACCGTCGCACAATGGCAGACCAAAAGGCCAGACGATCCGCGTCCCGGCGGCGATGTCGACCGGATCGCGAGGCAGCGTGACCGCATCGCCCTCAGGCAGCTCCACCTCGAACCGCACGCCGCGCTTCGGACCGAGGTCGGCGAGCCGCTCGTGGTTGTTGATAAACACAAAGCCGGCGTGGCCGTCGCTGCGCACGGCCCAGCGGAGCGTGCCGTGGTCTTCGCGGCCGACGGGCCGTTCTGCTGGCAGTGTGGGGGGCATGGCGGCAAGCGCCTCGCCCCAGTCATCGAGCCACAGGTGCATCCTCCGCAACGCGTGGTAGTGCGGCCGCAGTTGGCCGTACTGGCCGATCGGCGCCTGGAAGTCGTAGTTCACCTGCGGCAGGTCGTTCCACTCGCCGTTGGCCTGCGACTCTTGCAGGGTTGTCAGCTCGCCGCGCGGGTTCTCGCCGCCGTGGTACATGTAATAGCCCGGCAACACGCCGCCCGAGCCGAGCTTCACGAGGGCGAGTGTCTCCACGTCGGCGGGGTCGATCCGCACACGGCGGTGGTAGCTTGGCGTCATGCCGCCGCCAAGCTCGCAGGTGAGGAAGGGGTAGAGCTCGACGCCTTGTGGATCACGGGCCTCGCGCTCGCCCAACAGGTCGGTGGCGATCGCCGCGTCGGTTCGCAGCGGCGAGAAGCGGAACGCCATCCAGTAGCGACCCGGCATCGGACGGGTCGAGCGGTCCCAAAACCCCTCGGCGTAGGCGCCGTAGAGCGGCAAGATCTCGCCGGGCGGCATCGGCGTGGCGAGCGTGGGCCAGCCGGTGCGCGTGTAGAGCGGCGCGTCGAGCCCCGCCTCGCGGGCCAAGCGTTTGAGGGTGAGCAGATGCTCGGCGCGGCCGCGGTACTCGTTTTCGAGCTGCACACCGACGACCGGCCCGCCGTCTTTCCACATCAGCCCTGCGAGCTGCTCGCCGATCTCGCCGTAGAAATCTCGGACGTATTGCAGGTAGCGCGGGTCGTCGCGACGCGAGGGAAAATCTTTGGCCAGCAACCAATCGGGCAGCCCGCCGCCCCGCACCTCGCCGTGGCACCACGGGCCAATGCGCACCACGAGCTTGAGGCCCGCCTCTTGGCAGAGCTGTGCGAATCGCCTCAGGTCGCGGCGCCCCGTCCAGTCGAATAGCCCCTCGGCCTCCTGGTGGTGGATCCAGAAAACGTAGGTCGCTGCGATCCGCACACCACCGGCGCGCATCTTGAGCAACTCCTCACGCCACTCCCCCTCGGGGCAGCGGCTGAAGTGGAACTCGCCCATCGCCGGCATCCACCGCCGGCCGTTCATCAGCAGACTCTGCGAGTCGACCGTCAGTTTGTCGCCCGCTGGCGAGACGGCGGCGCCCATCGCGAAAGTCTCGGCCGGCGCCGCCGGCGGCGCCGGCTCGTGCACGGTTGCCACGAGGCGATCGGCGGCTCGTGTTTCACTCCCGAAGAAACCAATGAGGCAGCACAGCGATAAGCAGGGTGAGCAGAAACGGCGCATCGAGCGGCTCGGGGAAGAGTGACGAAAAGGCTTGCCCGATGATAACCCCGATGCTGGCGCACGAAAAAAGGGCCGCGGGGAGACTCCCGCGGCCCTTCGTGTTGTTTATGCCGTGCGTGCTAAGCCTCAGTACTCGGTTGCCGCGGCCGGCTCCGCCGCTGCGGCCGATTCTTCCTTGGGCATGAGCACCGTGTCGATCACATGGATGACGCCGTTCGAGCAGAAGATGTCGGTCTTCACCACTTTGGCGTTGTCGATCTTCACCTCTCCGTCATTTACCGCGATCGACACGCTCTGGCCGTTGAGCGTTTCGGCACTCTTCATGCCCACGACCTTGTCGGCCGGCGCCCGGGCGGCGATCACGTGGTAGGTCAGGATCGAGGCGAGCTTCTTCTTGTTCTCCGGCTTGAGCAACGTCTCGACCGTACCCTTGGGGAGCTTGGCGAAAGCCTCGTCGGTGGGGGCGAGAACAGTGAACGGCCCGTCACCCTTGAGGGCTTCGACCAAGTCGGCGGCTTGCACGGCAGCGACGAGAGTCTTGAAGGATCCCGCGGCAACGGCGGTGTCGACGATGTCGGCCTGCTCGGAATGCTTGGCTTGCGTGACCTCACACTGTGCGGCGTTGCTGTGGGAGTCGTGCTCGTCAGCCCCGGCGACGGGGATCAGACAGAGCGAAAAGAGGGCCGCCGCCGAGAGCGTGCAACCGACGCTTGTAAAGGTCTTCATGTTTGTGTTCCTCGTGCCTCGAGATTGGAGAGTGGGTAAGCGTTTCAGCGCTCGAGTGCCCGCGGCGGCCGTCCGCGGGCACTCATCAAGACACTAGGAAAGAACCGGGGGGCGACAAGAAGGGGCCACGGATTTTTTTGCGTCGCGTCTCGCGTTACTCAGGCTCCGTCGCCGAGGCGGTCTCTTCGGAAGCGTCCGCCGACTCGGCTTCGGCGCGAGCGGCTTCCTCCTGCTGGGCGTAGACCTGGGGCGTCCCGCCTCGATCGGCGCCGTGGCGCCTGACCAGCGATCGTCCGGCCAGCGTGGAGGTGTACAGATCGAACGGCGGGAAGAAAGCCGCGATCCCCAAATACTCGTCGGCCAAATCGGGCTTGCCCTGCTGCTCCAACGCCGCCCCCAGGAAGCAGTTGTAGTCGCAGCGGTAGCGGTCGCTCGTCTCGCGCAAGGCCTTGCCGTACGTTTGCAATGTCGCGTCGCTCAATTCCTTGCCCTCAAGAGCTTCGGCCAACGCCTCGTAGACGACAATCCAATCGGGCCATTGCTTGATGTCATCGTGCTGAGCCGTTTGACGGATCGATTCGATCGCGCTCTTCTGGCGTTCAGCGTCCCCGCACTCGCCCGCGATGATGGCGGTCAGCAGCGAGTTGTACTGCCGTGCCCAGGGGTCCTTCGAATCGCGGTGCGGCTGGAGTCGTTGGTCAATGACCCGGAGCGCCGCTTCGTGGTCGCCGTCGAACCAATGGCAGAGGGCCATACGGAGCTGGGGGTCGTAGTAGGAAGAGTGCTCGGCGACAGCAAGACTCTGCTCGGCGGCGGCGCGGGCGGCTTCGGCGTCGCCTTGGCCCGTGCGGACGGTCCAGAAGTACCAATGAGTGCCCATCGACGAGGGATAAGAGCGCGCCCCCTCGGCGTAGTAGTGCCCCGCCTTCTCAGGGTCCTGCATCCCTTCGTACACTTGGGCGGCAAGCTTCAGGCCCCAACCCGAATAGGTGTCGGCGGCCTCCACCGCGTGCGGCTCGGCCTTCGTCCAGCGACGGTTGCGTATGTGCTCTTCGGCTATCTTCCGATGGATGCCGGCGTGGGCGAGACCGAGGTCCTCCACCTCGAGGTACTCCATGAGCGTCGGCTCCCAGAGCTCGGTCTTACCCAATTCCCAGTAGCAGTTCGCCAACCACGTCGTGGCGTCGTGGCACGGGCTGATGTCGAGCGAACGGCGGTAGCAGCGGGCCGCGTTCTGGTAATCTTCAATCCGGTAGTGAGCCGCGGCCGCTTGCATCCAGCCGATCGGGTCCGCCGTCAACTGCGACTCCCACTCGGCGATCTGCTCGGAGGTGAGGTTCTCCCGGTTGTTCCAGCGGGCGCGTGTGGCGTTGGGCGACTCGGGGCTGACCGCGGCGAGTTCGTTCTCCAAGGCGGTTCGCTGCTCGTGGGTTACAGTATTGGTCCATTTCATCGCCACGCGATTAAACAGGTCGATGAGTGTGGGTTGACGGAAGGGTCGTTGCTCCATGAGGAAGCAGCCCAATTGGGAACCCCAGCGTTCTCCCGAGAGCTTCGCCTGCCAGCCCTTGGAGAGCATGCCCCTCATCGTTGCGCGAGGGTCGACGACGGTGAGCTTTGCGATCTCCGCCTTGGCGGCCGCGGGGTTGGTCCGCGGGGCGGCGTAGCTCTCGATGAAGGGCGCGTAGCGGTGGCCCTCGACCAGCGGCCGCAGCCTGGCGACCAAACCCGCGTTCGAGTGTTCCGTCGCGTCGGTCGACACGCGGAGGGCGTCGGCCGCCTCGACGAATTGCTCTTCGGCGATCAACTCGGCCAGGATCGCCCACGAGCACTCCTCGGCAAGCGACTCTGCGGCGGCGGATCTCAGAGCCCGAGAGACGTTCATCGGTCGGCCACTCGAATCCCCCGCCGGTAAGCCGCTAAGCATTTCAGCGATCCAGCCGGGCTGCTCCGCGACGAGCGTCTTTACCGAATCGGGCAACCCATCGAGTTTCGCAACCCGCGCTGGCAACGAGGAGGCGAAGGCCTCGGCGCCCGTCCAGGCGCCGACACGTTTGATCTTCAAAGCGCTCCAATTGGCCATTACCGAATAGACCCCGTAAGCCTCGGGGCAAGTTTGCGCCGCTTCGAGGCCCTTCTCGTAGATCCAACGTCCGTGAAAGTAGCTGCGGTAGAGTTGCCACTGCAGCAGGGCGGCGGTCTCGGTCAACTCGGGATGACTCTCAATCACCCGCTCAAGCGAGTCGTGATCGAAGCGGCAAAAGGGGACGACCAGGCCCGCCCACGGCGGCGCCGGCGTCTCGCTCGCGAGGAGCCTCTCCGCCTCGTCCAAAGCCGCCCCATGCAGGCCGACCACCGCCTGCGCGTAGGCTCGAAGCCAACTTGCCTTGTCGGCTTCCCCTGACTTCAGCATCGCCCGTTCGGCGTACAGCAACGACCGAGCGGCGAAGGCGTCGGGTTGGCTCGACCAAGTGTGCTCGGTGAGCATCGCGAGGTGAGCGTATCCGCGGGCCAGCACTCCCAGCCATTCTGGCGAGGCGCCCTCGGCGCCGAGGGCCCGGTGGGCTGTGCGCACGGCTGCGAACTGCGAGACGAAATCCATCTTTTCAAGCCAAGCTTCCGCCTCGTCCAGCGACACGATCGCCACCGCGGCGGGCGGCGGCGAAGCCGATGCCCCGGCCTCTCTGAGCGCTTCGGAGATCTCCGCCACGGCCTCACTCACTTGCTCAGCGGCTTGGGCGTAGAGGGTCTGCGGATCGGGATCGAGGCTCCCGCTGCGACTCCAAACCGGTTTAGCCGCCGTCCACCCGGCGCCGGTGAGGCGGGCCTCCCAATTGCCGGATTGATCGATCCGAACCGTCAAGTCGAGCGCCGGAGGGGCCTTACTATTCGTATTCGGCTCGCCCGCCTCTGGGGCATCCGGCGTGTCGGTCGTTGTGGGGAAAGGCTCGCCGAGCGTCTGGTCGCGGGTGACGAGTCCCAACTCGTCTCGGGCCGCGATCAACACCCCCTGGCGGAAAATTTCGCGCAGCGTGGCGTGCTCGACCCCGCCGTCCCCCTCGGGCCGCTGGGGATACCACTCGGTTCGGAGGCAGAGCAGCGGCCCGATCGGCTCGCGGGGCGCCGCCGGGCTCGAGATCGCCACCGTGGCCGACGGGGCGCCGCAACCGATCGGAGCGATAAGGGCAGCTGACAGGAGAATCAAGAGCGTGATTCCACGTCGATTCATAGCGAATCTCTTGGTAAAAATTGGCGAAGATGAGCACCGATAAAGTGCTAGTAAGCCAGTCTACGGCGCCACATCTGCGGTTTCGACAACCTTCCCGACAAGGCTTGTCCCGTCCTGAGGCGATCGCCGCCCGGGGCGGGAAGCACTGCCCGCAGCCCTTGGCCGCCGCCCGGCAGAATGCTAGGATATCGCGATTGTCGCCCGACTACCGGGAGGTCTAGACCACCCGAAGGGAACGTCATGGGAGCCCTCCCCCCTGCGGAGGGCCTCGCCGCGATGGCGTCCTCGGCAGTCTTGGCGACACCGTCCGCCAGCGTAGCTTCAATTGGCAGAGCACAGCATTCGTAATGCTGGGGTTGTGGGTTCGAATCCCACCGCTGGCTCTTTGGTGAGAGTCGAGAGGTTGGAGTTCAGAAGCTTAGATAAAGCCGCCGACGCCTCGTGCGTCGGCTTTGTTTAGTGCTTTTGCGTCCGATCTTAGGCCACCTCCCCGGTCCCCCAATCCTGACCCCAGACCCCTCTCCTGCATGTCGACCCTAGCCACCACGCCGACGGCGACCGAATTCGATGTCAAGCAGCTGATCGTGTCGACCGCGGCCTTCGGGCCACGCGAGATCGACGAGATCACCGCGGCGATCGCCGCCAACTACTCGAAGTATCGTGAATTGCGCGAGGCGATCGAGGAATTGGAGCTGCAGGAGAGCCGCACGCCGGCCACCTCCGCCAAGCTGGGCGTGTGCCTCCATCTGGTGGGCCGCTACAGCGAGGCGATCGAGGTGCTCTCGCACGCCGACGGCGGGGCGCTGACCCACTTTTACCTGGGCCGTGCGAATTTGTCGCTCGACAAGTACGAGGAGGCGCTCACCGCCTACGAGTCGGCCGAACGGGCCGGCTACGACAAGGGCATTGTCGCCTTGGCCAAGGCCGAAGCCAAACGCTACATGGGCGACGCCGAGGGCTCGCTGGCGATCCTCGACAACCTGTCGGGCGCGGTCGAGCAGACGGCCGACTACCTTTACCAGCGTTCCGCCACGGTGCAGGCGATGGGGGGCAACCAGTCGGAGGTCGTCGCCCTCTTGGAGCGCGCCGTCGGAGCCGACGACAAGCACTCCGGCGCCTTGTTCGGCCTCGCGCTGCAGAACGATCGCAGCGGCAACGACAGCTACGCCCGCGAGCTGTACGAGCAAGCGGCCCAGCAGTTCCCCACACACATCGGCACCTTGCTGAACCTCGGCGTGCTGTACGAGGACATGGAGCAGTACGAGCGCGCCAAGGGCTGCTACCAGCGGATCCTCGACGCCCACCCCTCGCACTGGCGAGCGCGGCTCTACTTTAAGGACGCCGACGCCAGCCGCGACATGTTCTACGACGAGGAGGCCCGCCGCCAGCAGGACCGCCTCAGCCAGGTGCTCAGCATCCCGGTGACCGACTTCGAGCTCAGCGTCCGCAGCCGCAACTGCCTGCAGAAGATGGGCGTCATGACCCTCGGCGATCTCACCGAGACGACCGAGCAAGAGCTGCTGGCGAGCAAGAACTTCGGCGAGACCTCGCTGGTCGAGATCCGCGAGATGCTGCACTCCAAGGGCCTCGACCTGGGGCAGTTCGCCAACCAGCGCCGCGAGGAAGAGCCCGCCTACGACCCGGACAGCATGTCGCCGGACGAGCGGGCGTTGTTGGACCGACCGATCTCGGACCTCAGCCTCTCGGTGCGGGCCCGCAAGTGCATGGTGCGGCTCGGCCTCACCACGGTGGGCGAGCTCGTCCGCCGCACGGGCGACGACCTGCTGGAGTGCAAGAACTTCGGCGTCACGAGCCTCAACGAAGTCCGCGAGAAGCTCACCGCCAACGGCCTGAAGCTGCGTGGCGACTGATTCCGGTGGCGGCATTGCGGTATTGAACCTGTAGCGGCCGCCCTCTGTGGCGGCCCTGCCCTCGCGGGTCGGTTCCGAGCACGAGCCGTGCACCCGGGCCGGAACGCCACTGAGGGCGTTCCCTACAGAGCCTTCCGTTGAGGCTACGATCACGGATTGAGTGAAGGCCGAATGTTGCCAGCACAGAATCCGCAATCCGAAGCCGCCACTACGCGTTCCACTCCCGCGGTCCGCTACGAACCGCTGAACGGCGCCCCCGTCGCTGGCCCCCGCCTCGGCCGGCTGCACACGCCGCACGGCGTGGTCGACCTGCCGGCCTTCATGCCCGTGGGGACCCAAGGCGCCGTCAAAGGGGTCGAGGCCGAAAGGCTCGCGCAGACCGGGGCCCAGATGGTGCTGGGCAACACCTATCACTTGGCGATCCGCCCCGGTGAACGGGTCGTGGCCGAGCTGGGGGGCCTGCACCGGTTCGCCGCTTGGCCCGGGGCGATGCTCACCGACAGCGGCGGCTTCCAGGTCTTCAGCCTGGCCGACAAGATGAAGCTCGACGAGCGCGGCGCCCGCTTCCGCTCGCACGTGAACGGCGACTTGGTCGACCTCACGCCCGAGCGTTCGGTCGAGATCCAGCACGCGCTGGGCGCCGACGTGATGATGGCCCTCGACCACGTGGTCGCCCTCCCCTGCCCGCGCGAGACGGTCGTCGAGGCGATGCGCCGCAGCATCCGCTGGGCCGAGCGTTGCCGTGAGCACGCAGATAAAATAGGGGCCAGCGCCACGCAGTCGCTCTTTGGCATCGTTCAAGGCGGCCTCGACGCCGAGCTGCGGGTCGAGTGCGCCGAGGAGCTCGTAAAAATCGGGTTTGCCGGCTACGCGATCGGGGGCCTGAGCGTCGGCGAACCGCCCGAGGAGATGTACCGCACGATCGAGGCTACCACCCCCTCGCTGCCCGCCGAGCGCCCGCGCTACCTGATGGGAGTCGGCGCCCCGACCGACTTGCTGGAGGCGGTCGACCGTGGCGTCGACATGTTCGACTGCGTGATGCCCACCCGCAACGGCCGCAACGGGCTCGCCTTTGTCCCCGAGGGGACCCTGCGGCTGAAAAACAGCCGGTTCCAGACCGACGACACGCCTCTCGAGCAAGGGTGCCCCTGCCCCGCCTGCAGGCAGTACTCCCGCGGCTGCCTGAGGCATCTGCTGGCGGCTGGCGAGATGCTGGGGCCGATGATGGTCACGATCCACAATCTCACCTACTACCAGCGTCTGATGGCGGACATCCGTTTGGCGATCGCCGAGGGGCGTTTCGCCGAGCTGAAAGCCGCGCGACTGGCCGCCTGGCGGTGAGATCAAGCCGCCCGCTAGCGGCCCGGCGCTGCGACAGACGGCCGGCGGCTCGAAATCGGCGTTTACGAGGCCCGTTTGGCCCTGCCGCTTCCCCCTTCCCCCTTGCGCCGCATGGGTTTATGATTCGTCCCTTTGGCGCAGCCTGCGGCTGATCGGTCTGATCCGCCGGCCCGCGAGCCGGGGGTCTTGGACCCCCCCCGCGAGCAACGCTTATAGACCCCCCAAGGGCGCTGGTCCCGGGCGCCACGCGGCCCCTCCACCGGTGTGAACCCCGCACGTGAATCCTGCCGACGTGATCCTGCAACCGCTAACGACGATCCTGGCCACGGCAATCGACGCCGCCGGGCCGCTGCTGGCGCAAGCCGACGCCGGCGACGGTGGGCCCTTGGGCCAGATCCTGCGTCTGGCGCCGATCCCGCTGATCATCGTCCTGTTCTACGTGATGTTTATTCTGCCTCAGCAGAACAAGCAGAAGGCTTTCAACCAGCTGCTCGAGAACTTGAAAGAGAACGACCGCGTGGTGACCACCGGCGGCTTGCACGGGGTGGTGACCTCGGTGCAGCGCGACTCGGGCCGGCTGACCTTGCGGATCGACGAAGCCAACGGAACGAAGGTCCGCGTGAGCCTGTGGGCCATCGAAAGCGTTGAAGGGCCCGACGGCCCGGTCAGCGCGAAGAAGTAACCGGATCCTCACGAAAACTCACGATTCATCACAAGGGCGAGCCGCCCCTCCTGGAAACGCCCCCTCGCGGGCGTCACCGCCGCTCGGCCCCTTTTCCGCACGAAAGCGACACGAAGTCAGACGATGAAAAGCTCGACGTCAGCGGCTGGATTCTTGTGGGCGGCGCTCGCTATGGCGGCGCTCGGTACGATGGGCGCCCCCGTGGCGTACGCTCAGGACGCCGACGCGCCCGAGGCGACCGTCACGGCTGCTGAGGAGGCCGCCGAGGATGGCGCCGCCTTGGAGCAAGAGGAGCCCGCCGCCGAAGAAGGAGCGGCCGCCGAGGACGCCACAGCCGATGAGGCCGTGGCCGAAGACGCCGCGCCCGACGCCGCCGGCGACGGCCCCGAGCCGCCCGCCAGCGATGAGCCCGCTGCCGACGAAACCGCCGCTGAGGAGCCCGCGGCTGAAGATGCCGGCGCTGGCGAGCCCGCCAACGACGAAGCAGCCGATGAGGCGGCCGCCACCCAGGGCATCGACTTCCGTGCGATCGCGATCGCCATCGCGCTGATCGTCGCGCCAATCTACCTGGGCAACGCCATTGCGAAGGGCCTGCGGATGAAGGAGCACGGCTGGAAGATCGGCCTGGTGCTCTTCTCGATCGCGGCCGCCGCGCTCTGCGTGGCGATGGGCGAGTTCAAAGGCGGCCCCGACCTGGCGGGCGGCATCACGCTGATTTACGAGATGTCCGACCCCACCGCCGTGGTCGACGGCGACGAGGAAGAGGAAGCCGACGCCAAGAACGGCCAACGCAAGGTCAGCGCCGACGAGATGATCTCTGCCCTGAAGCAGCGGATCGATCCGGCCGGCACCAAGGAAGTGACCATCCGCCAGTACGGCGACGCGATCGAGATCATCATCCCCAAGGCGGGGCCGGACGACCTGGAGTTCGTCAAACGGCGGATCACCGACCTGGGCCAGCTCGAGTTCCGCATCACGGCCGACCCCACCTACTCGGACGACCAACCGATCATCAAGCAGGCCGAGCTAGCGGCGCCGAGCGAAAAGATCGTCAGGATCGGCGAGCGCGAGGTGGCCGAGTGGGTGCTGTACGACGTTGACAAGTTCGGCGAGTCGGGAGCGGGCTTGGTGACCCGCCAGGCGGGTGACCGGCTCGAGGCGCTCGTGCTGCGTGACCCGTTCAACGTGACCGGCGAGTACCTCGCCAGCACCGCCAAGAGCGTCGACGAGATCGGCGCCCCGACCGTGGCGTTCCGCCTCAACTCGAGCGGCGCCAGCCGCTTTGGCAAGCTCACCGGCGACAACCTGCCCAACCAAGCCACGGGCGCCAAGCGCAAGCTCGGCATCATGCTCGACAAGCGGCTGATCTCGGCCCCGCAGCTCAACGGCCGGATCAGCGAGAGCGGCCAGATCTCCGGCATCAACGACGAGCGTGAAGTCGATTACATCATAAGCATCCTCAACGCAGGCTCGCTGCCCGCGGCGCTCAACAAGACGCCGATCAGCGAGGAGACGGTGAGCCCGACGCTCGGCGCCACAACGATCGAGATGGGCAAGCAGGCGATCGCCGTGTCGCTCGGCGCGGTGCTGCTGTTCATCCTGTTCTACTACCGCTTTGCGGGCATCGTGGCCTGCATCGCGTTGGCGCTGACTCTGCTGATGGTGCTGGGCGTGATGGTGCTGATCCAGGCGGCGTTCACGCTGCCGGGCCTCGCCGGCCTGGTGCTCACGGTCGGCATGAGCGTCGACGCGAACGTGCTGATCTTCGAGCGGATCCGCGAGGAGCTCGCCAAGGGCGCCGGCCTGCGGACCGCCATCCGCAACGGCTTCGGTCGCGCCACCACGACGATCGTCGACGCCAACATCACGACGCTCATCACCGGCATCGTGCTCTACTCGATCGGCACCGACCAGATCAAAGGCTTCGCGGTCACGCTGATCCTCGGCATCTTGATGAGTATGTACACCGCGATCTTCGTGTCGCGGCTCATCTTCGACATCGCCGAGCGGTGCGGCTGGATCAAGAACCTGTCGTTCGCCAGCATCGTCGGCAACCCGGGCATCGACTTCATCGGCAAGCGAGGCGTGGCGTTGGTCTTGTCGCTGGCTCTGATCTCGCTCGGCCTGGTGGGTGTCTTCAGCCGCGGCAGCGACCTGCTGGACATCGACTTCACCGGCGGTTCGAGTGTCACGATGGCCCTGAAGCCAGAGAACGCCGCGACGATCGCCGAGGTCCGCGAGACGCTCGAGCAGACCGAACTGGTCGAGAACAACCTGCTGATCGTCGAGCGTGGCGAGACCGGCACCCGGTTCACGGTGAACTCCAGCATCGAGGATGTCGACGAGGCCGAGTCGATCCTCGACGAAGCGTTCCAAGGCAAGCTGCAAACGTACAGCGTCGAGATCGGCGAGTCGGAGCCGTTCACCGAAGAGGGCGGCTTCAGCGGCACACAAACCTCGCTCACCTTCAACGACGGCGAGGGTTTCAGCGACGACGACGGATTGTCCCACGACACGCTCGTTTCGCGGTTGCAGAAGATCCTCGCCGACCAGGGCCAGGGAGGCGTGTTGCCGTTGGCCATGAACCCGAACCTGACCCCCGGCAGCAGCCAACGGTTCAAGGAGTGGGACGTGCGTCTGGGCCTGCCGGCCGAGGCTTCGCGTGCGGTCTTCGATCAGCTCAAGGGCGACCTCGAGAGCCAGGCGGTCTTCCCGCTGGCGAACAAGATCGGCGGCAAGGTGGCCGGCAACATGCAGTTGCAAGCCATCTCGGCCATCTTGGTGAGCCTGCTCTGCATCGTGGCTTACCTCTGGTTCCGCTTCCAGAACGTCTACTACGGCGTCGCGGCCGTGATCGCACTCGTCCACGACGTGCTCATCACGCTCGGCGCGCTCGCCGGGTCGGCCTGGCTGGTGAGCGGCATGCCGCCGCTCGCCACGGCCCTGCAGCTCGACGCCTTCCAGATCAGCCTGCCGATCGTGGCCGCGTTTATCACGATCATCGGTTACTCGCTGAACGACACGATCGTGGTGTTCGACCGCATCCGCGAGGTGAAGGGCAAGAGCCCCGAACTGTCGAACGACATCATCAACTCGAGCGTCAACCAGACCCTGGCCCGCACGTTGCTCACCTCGCTCACCACGTTGATCGTGGTGGCGATCCTTTACTTCGCCGGCGGCCCGGGCATCCACGCCTTCGCCTTCGCCCTGGTGATCGGCGTGCTGGTGGGCACCTACAGCTCGATCTTCGTCGCCTCGCCGGCGTTGCTGTGGCTCACCGGCGGCAAGATCATCGAGCACACGGCCGAAGACCAACCGGTCGACAACGAGCCGTGATCGCGGACCACGCGACAACCTAGCTAGACCACGAGCGGGGCCGCCCATGGCCCCGCTCTTTTTTTGCGCCGACCACGCGGGAAGTGGCTTGCTTCGACGACTCGAGGCGGACCTTGCCGGTTGCGCAAGCCCCACAGCCTCTCCGCCGGGCCGGGCTGGCCGCTCTCGCTCGCCGCGGCGAACTCTTCATCGCGAGGACGCGTATCTCCTGCGGCGTCGTCAGGGTTTCTGTCGCCGGCGCCAGCAGAACGACGGCCGCGTGATTCTTCGCCGCGCGTGATGAAAGACGACGCCCGGCGGCCGGAGAACGCCGATCGTGTTCTGTATACGGAGAGACGCGAGCCCGATCAGGATCCGCCCGGGCCGCTTATTGTTCACGGACGAGCCACGACTTCCCAAGCCGAACGCGACGCCATCCCCACCACGGGGACGATCGCTCGGTGGCAGACTCGAGGTACGCCGTGACCGAAACGACCCGTGTGTTTTCGACCCTTCTTTTGATCGCTGTCGGATTTGGCCTCGCCACGGTCTTCGGGCCGCCCGAACTGGCCGACCGCCTTGCCGACCGTCTCGCGCCCCGCGGCGCCGCCCCGAGCGACTTGAGCCCGCTGCCTTCGGACCTTGCGGCGCAGATCGGCCCCTCGCGCGATTTCGACGCTTGGCGCAACGCCGTGGCGACCACGCCCACGCCGCAGACCGACGGACAGGCCACCGCTTTCGTGTCGCCCGCGTTGCCCCCCACGCCGGAACTCCCGCAGCCAACCTACGACCGCTACGCGCCGAGCGCGGCGCCGCCGGTCGCGTCGCAACCGTTCGAAGCTTCGCTCGACACACCGAGCGACCTGCGCCCTGTCACGCCGCTGCCGGCCCACCCGGCGCCGGGTGGCTCGCGGTACGCCGAGCCGGCGCCCGCCGCTTCGCCCCAGCGGGACCGCTTGATCTCCAACAGCGTGCCGGCTCCGCCGGTGGCCGCCACCTCGTGGCAAACGCACCCCGATTTGCCCGCCGCGGAGTTGAGCGCCCCCGTCGCAACCTCGGAGCCTGTCGCGCGAGTGGCGGCCGATCCGTTCGCCAACGCCGACGCGGTGTGGGACGCTTGGTCGCCCCCTCCCACCACGGCCCCGGCTGAGCAAGCTCCGGCGATGCAGAGCCAAGCGGCCCCGTCGCCGGTAGCACAGTCGCCGGTTGCTCAGCTTCCGTTGACTCAGACGCCAATCGCGCCCGGGCCTGCTCCCATCACCGAAGCGCGGCCCCAGGGCTCGCGCTACGCCGCCCCGACGCCCAGCGAAGCGGCCGCGGCCGACGACCGCCGGTTCGCTCCCCCGTCGTGGCGGACGGTAGAGGCCGAGCAGCGGCCACTCGCCGCGCAGTCGACTTCGTACCGAACCGAAACAGCCCCGGCTCTGTCGGCGACGGCGAGCCCGCTCAGCGGTCCGATGCAGAAACACATTGTCACAGATGGCGACACGCTGCCCGGACTCGCCAAGCGTTACCTGGGAGACGCGTCGCAAGCCCGGCAGCTGTTCGAGCTGAACGCCGCTGTGCTCGACCACCCCGACCTGCTGCCAATCGGCGCCGAGCTGAGCGTGCCGTCCCATGGCCCGCGGGCCTCGGCCGCCCTGCCCGCGGCGCCCACCAGCGGGCTCGTGCCGGTGAGCAACGAAGGCGCCTGGGACAACGCCCCCGCCCGCGCCGAGCTGGGCGCCCCGCTGAGCCCCACCAACCTGGTCGGCTGGGGCGGCTGATCTTGCTCCTCGCCATCGAGACACACCCACGCCGCCGCTCGCTCCGAGCGGCGGCATTTTCATGCGCTTTCCCGTCGGCAAACCAGCCAGACCCCGATAACGGGCGGCTGCAACGTTCGCGATTGCGGCCCCGAGAGCCCTCGCCGGGGTTGAATCGCGGGGGACGCCCCCCGCGGGGGGCGTGTTGGTTGCCATCTCCGCCGCTCGGGCGACAATGGAACTGGGGCCTATGAAAGACTCTCCTCCAACGCCGCCCACCCTCGCTCCCACCGCGCCGCCGGTGGGCGCGTCAGCCGAGAGCGCGGCTGGCGATCTGGCGACCGAACCGGCCGCCGATCACCGTTCGATAGGCGACGCCCTCTCTTGGCTGCTGAGCCTGGTGCTGCACGTTGTCGCGTTGGCGGCGTTAGCGGCGCCGACCTTTCCGACCACGCGCGACACGATCGTCTCGCTCCTTACCACGCCGCTTCCGCCGGAAGAGCAAACGCCGCTCGACGACCTTCGCTTCGCCGACGACCCGCAAACCGACATCGGCGCCATGGGCTCGGGCGGCTGGGGCGAGGCGGCGGCCGCCGCCCCGGTGCTCGACCTCACTTCCGAGGTGCGGGTCGAGCTCGAGCCGATGGACGAGTGGGGCGATGTGCTCGCCCACCGTGTCGAGACGCCCGTGGCCGTCGCGCCTGACGCCAACGCGGACCTCAGGATCCAGGGCCTCGGCGCCGTGGGGGTGAGCGGCGCGGCCGGGGCGGTCGACCGGCTGACGCACGAGATCTTGTTGTCGCTCGACAGCGCGCCCACGCTGGTCGTCTGGTTGTTCGACCGTTCGGGCAGCCTCGCGCCGCGACGCGAGGCGTTCGCCAAGCGGTTCGACCGTGTGTACGACGAGTTGGGCGTCATCGAGAACTCCGCCAACCCGGCCTTCGAGAAAGCGGACGACAAGCCGTTGCTCACCACCGTGGCCGCCTACGGCGCCGCCTACGAAACGCTCACCGCCGAGCCGACCGACGACATCGCCGAGATCAAGTCGGCCGTCCGGTCGATCGCCGACGACCCGAGCGGCGAGGAGAACGTGTTCTCCGCCGTGCTCGAGGCGGTGCGCGAGCACCGCCGCCACAGGCTCAGCAAGCCGCGTCGCCACGTGATGGTGATCGTCGTCACGGACGAGGCGGGCGACGACGACGCGCGGCTCGACGAGGCGGTCAGCTACTGCCGCAAGATGCGCACGCCGGTCTACGTGGTCGGCTCGCCGGCGCCGTTCGGACGACGCGACGCCTACGTGCGTTACGTCGACCCCAACCCGCGGTACGACCAGCGGGTGCAGTGGCTCCCCGTTCGCCAGGGGCCCGAGAGCTGGACGCCCGAGCGCGTGCGGCTCGGCGTTTTCGAGCGCCGCGGCGACCCGACGATCGACTCCGGCTTCGGACCCTACGGGCTGACGCGGCTCTCCTTCGAGACCGGCGGGGCGTACTACTCGGTCCACCCCGGCCGCCAGCGGGCCGGCGATGACAACGATGAAGACGAAGGCGGCATGGCGTCGGTCATCTCCGCGTTCTTCGACGACCGTTTGATGCGTCGCTACCGCCCCGACTACGCCCCGACCGAAGAGCTGAAACGCCGCCTCGGCGCCAACAGCGCTCGCGAGGCGCTCGTGCGGGCGGCGTCGCTCTCTTGGACCGAGCCGCTCGGCGAAGCGCGTCTCGTCTTCTCCAAACTTAGCGACGCCCAACTCGCCGACGACATGACGCGCGCCCAACGGGCCGCGGCGATTGTCGAGCCCCAGCTCGAACGGCTCACGTCGATCCTGGCCGAGGGCCGCAAGGACCGCGAGCGGCTCCGCGAGGCGCGTTGGCAGGCGGGCTACGACTTGGCCGTGGGCCGGGTCTTGGCCGAGAAGGCCCGCGCCGAGGGCTACAACGCGATGCTCGCCCGCGCCAAAGCGGGCATGACTCTCGAGGCCGGCAACGACACGTGGATCCTCAGGCCCGACCCCGAGGTCGATTCGGCAGCCGAGCAGGCCGACGCCGCGGCAGCCGCCGAGCACCTGCAACGCGTTGTCCGCGAGCACCCCGGCACGCCGTGGGCGTACGTGGCCGAGCGCGAGCTGCGGCGGCCGATGGGCTGGCGTTGGGAGCAGGCGTTCCGCGACGTGGCGGGACGCGTGGCTCAGGCGCGAAACGGCCGACCGCGCCCGCAGCGCGACGCGCCGCCCGAAAGAAGACCGCCGCCGAAGCTATAACAATATTCCCCTCCCCTTGATGGGGAGGGGTTGAGGGAGGGGTGAGAAGCCGGGTACCCGGGGCGCCCCCCTCCCTAGCCCTCCCCCGTCGGAGGAGGGAGCATTCGCCTACCGGTTCGCCATCGCGTCGAGCGCGAAGTTAGCGTGCGGGTCGTGCTTGTAGAAATGCTTGGCGATTTCGTCCGACACCACCGTGACAAACTCACGCTGGAACTGGTCCTGCGACTTGTCCTGCACGGCGATGCCGCTGTGCACCGGGAAAAGCACCTCGCCCAATTCTTCGTGGTAGGCCAGCTTGCCTTGGTTCTTCACGTCGTAGACATCGATCGTCACATCGGCGTTGCCCTGGTAGACGGTCTTGCCCTTGAACAGCTCGAAGTGGGCCAGGTCGATGTGGACCACCATGTCCGCCTTGACCGCCTTGCCGAGCTCGACGTAGTTCTCCGAGTCGTTCTCGTCGAGCCATTGGTCGACTTGCTGAGGCGGCACGACATCGATGCCGGGCACCTTGTTCTTCTCCAGCAGGTAGCTGACCTTCTTGGCGATCTGACGCGAGGCGCCGGCGTGGCGGTACTCGTTCGAGGCCGGCGGCCGGCAGAGCACGACCACCCGCTTGTTCTCCAGGGCCTCGGTCTTGGGCGGCACAAGGTTGCCCCCCTCGAACATGTAGATGCCGGTGGCCAGCAGCAGGTGCAGGCAGCCGCTCGCCGGGGCGAGCGTGGCCAGGGCCAGCGCCAGCGACAGCCAGACGTGCAGACGGGGCCGGCTGGCCGCAGGGCGTGGGGGATTAGCCGCTTGGGGGGCGGGGGGCGTACGATCCATCGCGGCGCCTCGGTCGGAGCGTTTAGGGAGAATATTAGAAGGGCGTAGCATGAGCCGGGTCGGGCGGCGCGGATCGTAGCGACGGCGCCGCCTGCCGGCAATGGCGATCCCCCGGGCCCGCCCCCCGAACCCGCCCGCCAGGGCCCCGGTCTAGTAATTCTGGGGCCAGAAGGGCGTTTGACAGCCGCCCCGGGTGGCCTACAATGCGGGACTCTCGCAGAGTTTGGCGTCGCTAGCAGGTGTGCCGGCCCTGACGGGAGCCAAACCCGGGTGTATAGCTCAGTTGGTTAGAGCGCAGCCCTGATAAGGCTGAGGTCCCAAGTTCGAATCTTGGTACACCCACTCGCAAAGCGGGCGCCCCCGGCGCCCGCTTTCGCGTCGCTCCCGCCCCCACGCGGGGCGCATTGCTCAGGGGCTGTAGCTCAGTTGGGAGAGCGCTAGCTTTGCAAGCTGGATGTCGCAGGTTCGATCCCTGTCAGCTCCACTCGCTCGAAGTGCTTTAGGCGCCGCAGTGGGCCTAAGCCCGTGGCCGCCGCTGTTTACCGGAAGAGCTGGTAGCCGGAAGAGTCGCCATGAAGCGGCGTTTGATTCGCTAAGGCGTGTCTTCTCTTCTCGAAGGCGTATTCGCTGCGCCGCTGGCTGACGCCGGCTAGCCTCTTTTATTGCCTTGCAATTTCTCTGCTATGTGGGCCGCGGGTTCGATCGCGATCTTGCCTAGAGCGGTTTGCTCATTGGTGTAGACGCTCGGCTCGCGATCGGCGTCATGGCTTCGTCAGCCTGCATCGACAATGCACCGCATTGCCTGCTTCGGCTTCCTCGCCACGCCACCAATCACTTCCCCGCTCGTCCACACCAATTCGAAAACCGCTCTAGTGGCCATGTGGTCTGAAGCGGCTGCCAATCACTCGGCCATGCGATCGTCGGGGAAATCGGTGAAGAAGCCGTCCGCGCCTGCTTGCACCAGCTTGCTCAGCAGCGCGGGCGCGTCGGCGGCGTAGGAGGGCAGCGCGTCGCGGCGCACCGTGTAGGGGAACGTCATCAGGCCGTGGCGGCCGGCCGCTTCGGCGAGCCCGCTCGGCTCGCCCTGCGGGGTGAGCACCAGGGTGTAGGAGGGGCCGATCATCTGCGCGTAGGTCGAGATCTTGGCGAGGGCCTCGTCGTCGGGCGCGGTTCTGCCGCCCAGCAATTGGCAAAGCCGCAATTGGCACCCCAACTCGCGTCGCACCCGTTGGGTCTCGGCGGCGTCGAAGCATTGGATGATCGCCCCGTCTTCGGGCCCCGTGTAGCCGTGCTCGGCGAGCACGCGGATCGTCTCGCGCGACACGTCGAGGCCGCGTCGCCGCTGGCCGGCGGGGTCCTTGATCTCGACGATCAGTCCCACTTGGCGGCCGAACGCTTGGTTGAGTCCCTGGATCAGTTCGATCTCTTCGGCGAGGGTCGGAACACGCAACGGCAGCCCGGCGTCGGAGGGGAACCGCCCAGCGTACCGAGCCGGGCCGGTGGCGCCCCGGCGGCGCTCGTTGACCCGCAAGCGTTTCACTTCGACGAGCGTGAAATCGTTGACCAGCCACTTCCCTTGGCTGTCGGCGCGCTCGGCGAAGAGGTCGGCCACGTTGGTCGTCGCGGCGAGGTCGGTGTCGTGCATCACGACCGCTTGGCCGTCGCTGGTGAGTTGCACGTCTTGCTCGATGTAGTCGGCGCCGAGCGCGTGCGCCATCGCCACGCCGACCAGCGTGTGCTCGGGCGCGTAACCGCATGCGCCGCGGTGGGCCAGCACCAGCGGCCGGTTTTGCGCGTCGGCGTGTTCGGCGTGCGCGGCGGCGCCGCCGAACAACAGGGCGGCGGTGATCAGAAAGACGAGGGTTCTCAGGTGAAGCATGGGGTTGGGTTCGGAAGTCCGCCGGCGCCCGCGGGAGGGAGCTTCATTAAAGCTTCACCGGCCGTGATTAAGAATGAGTCCTTCGGCGACCGCCCATCGGGCCGCGCCGCGGAACAAGAGACACGCAACAGAGAAACTAGTCGAGAGGCTCGCGTCAAGCGAACACGATGAAGCTGCGGACAATCTTTGCGACGCTGGCCGTCGCCATCATGCTGTGCCCGTGCGTCGCCCCGGCCCAGGTGATCATCAGCGAGATCATGTACAACCCCGACGGCGCCGACGTCGACACGACGGCCGGCGTGGCGAAGGAGTGGGTCGAGCTTTATAACGCGGGCGCGTCGACGGTCAGCCTGGCCGGCTGGCGGATCGACGACCTGCAAGACGGGACCCCTTCGGACCCGTTGCCCGCAGGCGCTTCGATCGCCCCGGGCCAGGCGTTGGTCGTCACGGGCGACGCCGCTTCGTTCGACGCGCAGTGGAGCCCCGGCGGCGGGGTGAGCCGTTACGAGGTGGGCTCGATGCCGTCGTTGGCGAACTCCCCCTCGGCGACGAACGAGACGGTGGCCTTGCGCAACGCGTTTGGCCTGGTCGTCGACACGGTCAACTACGACGACAGCGGGGCGTGGCCCAGCGACAGCCCCGACGGGGCGAGCATCATGCTCACTCCCCCCGGCCTATCGGTGACGGGCAACGACGCGGGCGCCCACTGGAAGCCCTCGATGATGGGCGTCTACGGAGGGCGCTTCGCCTACGGGCCAGACGGATCGCAAGACCGCGCTTCGCCCGGCGTGGTTGAGACAATCGCCCAGTCGCCGTTCGAGCCGTCGCCCGACGCGGCGTGGTCGATGGTCGTCATCCCCGACACGCAGTCGTATGTGAGGAGCTCCGCCAACCGGGCGATCCTCACGCAGATGACGCAATGGGTGGTCGACAACCGCGACGCGTTCAACGTGCAGTTCGTCTTGCAGGAGGGGGACATCGTCAACCAGAACTCACGGGTCGAGCCGACCTCGGGCGATCAGTCGGGCGACCAGCAGTGGGCCAACGCCAAGGCGTCGTTCAGCCTGCTCGACGGGGTCGTGCCGTACGCCTTCGCGCCGGGCAATCACGATTACGGCACGACCAACGCCCAGGACCGCTCGACACAGTTCAACGACTACTTCAAGGCGACCGATAACCCGCTGGTCGACCCCGCCCAGGGCGGGACGCTCCGCGAGGTGATGACGCCGGGCGAGCTGGACAACGCATTGCACGAGTTCACGGCGCCCGACGGCCGCGAGATGCTCGTCCTCACCACCGAGTGGGGCCCGCGGCAGGTGGCGGTCGACTGGGCCAACGCGGCTATCGGTCAGCCGGGACTCGAGGGCCGCACCGCGGCGTTGGTCACACACGCGTACCTCGACAGCCAAGACAACCGCCACGACCACACCGTCAACCCGGGCGCGGGGCCGTACGGCTACCCCACGGCGGACGACACGCACGACGGCGAGGAGCTTTGGCAAGAGCTGGTCAGCCCGAACGGCCCCTTCGAGATGGTCTTCAGCGGCCACGTCGGCGGCGACGGCGTGTCGTACCTCCGCAGCACCGGCGCCGAGGGGCAGTCGGTCCACCAGATGATGTTCAACACGCAGTTCGAGGTTTACGGCGGCAACGGCTACTTCCGTGTCCTTGAATTCCTCGAGGATGGGCGCACGGTGCGGGTGCGGACCTACTCGCCGTTCCACGACCTGCAACGGACCGACGAGGCCAATAACTTTGAGTTCCACATCAGCCCGCTGCTGAAGGGCGACTACAACGGCGACGGCGTGGTCGACTCGGCCGACTTCACCGTGTGGCGCGACAACCTCGGCCGCGGCGGCGCGCCATGGATCACGGGCGACGGCGACGGCGATGGCGTCGTCGGCATGATCGACTACCACATCTGGGTCGACGCGTTCGGCTCCAGCCTCGCGGACTCTCAAGCCCTCTCGCACGGCGCGGCGCCCGAGCCCGCTTCACTCTGGCTTGTCGCGATGGGGCTGCTCGTCCTGGCTACGCCGGGCCGTTACCGGGCCGCTTGAGCCCCACCACCCACAGCCTCTCCCCCAACAGCGCCCAAGGCGTTCCCACCCATGAACCGCAACGACGAGCTCCGCAAGATTCTTGACCACGAAGGGGGCGTCAGCCGCCGGGCGATGCTGGCCTACGGTGCGGCGCTCGGATCGATCCCGTTGCTCGGCAAGGCGAGCTGGGCCGACAGCCGCCCGAGCTTTGCGTCGGACCCGTTCGCGCTCGGCGTCGCGTCGGGCGAGCCGACAAGCGACGGCTTCGTGCTGTGGACCCGCCTGGCGCCCGCTCCGCTCGAGCCGTACGGCGGCATGCCGGCCCACGCCGTCGAGGTGACCTGGGAGCTCGCCGACGACGAGGCGATGACGCGAGTCGTGCGTCGCGGCAAGACGCTCGCCACGCCGCAGCTCGGGCACGCGGTCCACATCGAACTCGCGGGGTTGGACCCCGACCGCTGGTACTGGTACCGCTTCCACTCGGGCGACGCGACCAGCCCGGTCGGCCGCACCCGCACCTTCCCGGCGGCCGACGCCTCGCCGGAGAAGCTCACGTTCGCCTTCGCCTCTTGCCAGCACTACGAGGCGGGGCTCTACACGGCCTACGAGGGGATGGCCCGCGACGAGCTGGACCTCGTCATCCACCTGGGCGACTACATCTACGAGAAGGGGCCGAGCAAGAAGAAGACCGTTCGCAAGCACGTTGGCGGCGAGATCCAATCGCTGGGCGATTACCGCGTGCGGCACTCGCTCTACCGCAGCGACCCGCTGCTGCAGGGCACGCACGCCCGCTGCCCCTGGATGGTGACCTGGGACGACCACGAGGTCGACAACAACTACGCCGATGACGTTTCCGAACAGAGCCGCGTCGACCCGGTCGACTTCCTCGTGCGTCGGGCGAACGCCTACCAGGCTTACTACGAGATGATGCCGCTCCGCGCCCGCTCCCTGCCCAGCGGCCCGAACATGCGGCTGTACCGCAAGGCGAGCTTCGGAGACCTGGCCGAGCTGCTCGTCCTCGACACCCGTCAGCACCGCAGCGATCAGCCGAACGGCGACATCGCTTCGCCGCTCAACGACGCCGCGTTGCGACGTTCCGGCACGATGCTCGGCAAGCGACAGAAGCACTGGCTCAAGCGGTCGCTGCTCGGGTCGCGGGCGACTTGGAACGTGCTCGCGCAGCAGGTGATGATGGGCCTGGTCAGCCGCTGGGCCGGCGACGACGGCGAGCCCCGCTACTCGATGGACCAGTGGCCCGGCTACGCCGCTGAGCGGAAGGAGCTGATGCGGTTTCTCGCCGATCGCCGCGTCCCCAACCCGGTCGTGCTCACCGGAGACATCCATTGCAACTGGGCGAACGAGCTGCGGGTGGACGACCGCAACCACACGGCGCCGGTCGTCGCGGCGGAGTTTGTCGGCACGTCGATCTCGTCGGGGGGCAACGGCTTGGCCAAGCCGACGGACCACGACTCGGTGGTCGCGTCCAACCCCTGCGTGCGTTTCTACAACCGCGAGCGCGGCTACGTCCGCTGCACGCTCACGCCCGACGCGTGGGTCAGCGACTACATGGCCGTCGACAACGTGCTGACGCCGGGCGGCAAAGTCTTCAAGCGGGCCTCGTTTGCTTTGGATGCGGGAAACGCATCGCTGCAACAAGGGTAAGCGTCGCCTTCGAGGTGGATGCGCTGATACGCATTGATGCCTGCGGATCGTCCCGCGTGCAGCAATGCGTCAAGACCACCGCTGCGCGCAGGCGCTAGCGAAAGAACGTTCGTTGCCGGCGCCCAGCAAGCGCGGTGCGACTTGGCGCAAACTGTGTTCGCGCTTGGATTTTTTCATCCCTGCTTCACGTCCTCTTCACTTCGCGCGCTTACTCTGTGCGTCACTTGGTGGCGACGATCACCATGTGAAACGCGTTGCCGGAATAGCAATGCGAAGCAAGCGACTTGGCTTGCCAACAAGCGACGGCGAACGCGCTCAACGAGCGGTTCACACGCCGACGCCCCACCCCAAGTTAGCCGCACGAGGTGCGGCCCCACCGACCCCTCAGTTTCCACGAGCAACGCACGAATCGAATCGTGTGCAGGCGGCTCTCTACACTCGCAACGACCAAGCAAGAGGCTCCCCCCGATGACGCTCTCCCTCCGTTTCGCTCTGTTCGCACTCGCCATGGCGATCCCGTGCCAGGCGGCGCTGGCTTTCACCCCCACGATCCGCTTCAGCGAGTTCCTGTCCGACGCGCCCGGCCCTGACGACGGGCGTGAGTTCTTCGAGATCTCGGGCCCGGCCGGCTCGTCGCTCGACGGTTTGACGATCCTCGAGATCGATGGCGACGGCGACGCCGGCGGCAACATCGACGGCGTCTTCGACCTCACGGGACTCACCCTCGGGTCGAACGGCCTGCTCCTGCTGCGTGACCAAGAGGAGATCCTCATCGGCGAGACGCCGGTGCCCGGCGTGCTGAACCCCGCGCCGGCCCCCGATACGAACGTCTACTACGAGAACAACATCCGCGCGGGCGACTTCAACAACAACGGCACGGTCGACGCCGCCGACTTCACCGTTTGGCGAGACGCGATGGACGGCAACGCGACCATGGAGAACGACCTCACGCCCTCCGGCGTCGGGTCGGACGACTACGACACCTGGGTCGAGAACTTCGGCCTCACCCGCGCCTTCTTCAACCGCTCGGGCGACATCGAGAACGGATCGATCACTTACGCCCTGGTGCGTGACTTCACCGGGTCGCTCGACATGGACCTCGACGCCGAAGACGACGGCGTGCTGAACGCGACGCCGTGGAGCGAGGTGCTCGACGCGGTCGGCTTTAACGAGGGCGCCGGGCCCGAGGGCACGGCCCTCAACAACTCGTACGCCGAAGAAATGGGCGGCATCGAGTTCAACGGCACCGAGGACGGCATCGAGCCGCTCCCCGGCCTGGCCGACGAGCCGGACGGCTACGTCCTGCTCCAGGACGGCATGGGCGGGTTCATACCGACCGCGTTCGATCCGGACGAGTCGAACGAGGGCGGCCCCGAGCTGTTCTTCGACAGCGGCGGGACGCTGCAGCTGATCGACACCGCGCCGCTCGGCCCGTGGGGCGTCGACAGCGCGTTGACCCGCCCCGAGATGGTCGCCTTCAACAGCGAGGGCGAGCTGGTGTACGTCGACGCCGAGACCACGCTGATCACCGGCGAGCTGATCGGCGCCCCCGGCCTTGATGTCTTTGGCGAGGACGGCCAGTCGATCTCGCTCTACCTGGTCTCGCCGGGCAACGTGAACGTCACCGCCACACTGGGCGAACTCGCTCTGCCGCCCGAGGAAGCGATCGCCACCCCCGAGCCGACGACACTCTCGCTGCTGGCGATCGCGTTGGCGGCCTCGCGCCGTCGCCGTCGCTAAACGCCCTTGGCAATCGAGCGCTCTCCGCCGAGCGCTTGGGGGTCGGCGCCGCGGGGCAGCGGCGCCGGCCTTTTTTAGAATGTCTGAGACCGATACCCCCAGGATATTCCGTGAACGGACACACCCGTCAAAACGCCCCCGCCGCGGGCCGATTGGCCGCAGGCTTCACGCTGGTCGAACTGCTGGTGGTGATCGCCATCATCGGCATCCTCGTCGCCTTGTTGCTGCCCGCCGTGCAGGCCGCCCGCGAGTCGGCGCGTTTGTCGCAGTGCAAGAACAACCTAGCCCAGATGGGCAAGGGCCTTATGAACTACGAATCGACCTACGGCCACTTCCCGGCCGGCTGGGACGACCGCGGCCTCGCCTGGTCGGGCGCCCTGCTGCCGTTCATCGAGGAGCAGTCGCTGTACGACCTGCTCGGCGAATCGAAAACAAGCTCCTTCGTCCCGGGCCTCGGCATGGTCACGAAGGTCGGTTTCAGTTGGACCAACGGCGACAACGCGAAGGTTTGCGCCACCAACATCGCGGTCTACCGTTGCCCCAACTCCCAGCAGCAGCCCCGCGACAACCAAGGCATCGAGGGCCGGTCCCCCACCGAGTACGGCGCCTGCGTCTCGTCGCTCGTCACCTGCGACAACACCGCCGCCGGCTGCGTGGTGACCGGCACGGTTGGCATCTCGCAGCAATTGACCGATCACAACGGCATGTTCTTCCAGGAGAGCAACGTCAAGTTCGCCGAGATCATCGACGGCTCGTCGAAGACGATCGCCGTGGGAGAACGCCACACCGACTTCGACACGGTGCTCGACGGCAACTCGATGGATTTCTGGCACACGGGGTCGCCGCAAATCTCCAACAGCAACAACGAATGGTCCGAGCTCGTCGCCTCGACCCAGGCGCCGCTCAACTACTGGGCCGACGCGACCGCCAACGGACGCCACGTCGAGATCGCCTTCGGCAGCTGGCACGCGTTCCGCGGCGCCCAGTTCGTTTACGCCGACGGCTCGGTGCACCTCGTCAGCGACAACATCGAGGAAGACGTTTACGTCGCCCTCGGCAGCCGCAACGGCGAGAACCTGCGCGAGACCATGCGGCTGCGGCAGTAGACGCCTCCCCCCACCTCCCGAGACAAGAACCAACCATGAAACACGCGTTCTCCCCCGCCCCGCTCCTGATGGCGATCGCAGCGGCGATCACCGCGGCGCTGACCTGCGGTTGCGGCGGCCGGCCCGGTCCCGACTACAGCGTTCTGAAGCTCGCCCACGTCGAGGGCGTCGTGACCCTCGACGGCGAGCCCCTCTCCGGGGCCCGAGTCGAGTTTGTCGAGGCGGACAAGCTGCCGCCGCGCATCTGCTTCGGCACGACCGACAGCAGCGGCCTATACCAACTCTTCCGCGACCGCAATGTCGCCGGCTGCCTGCCGGGCGAGATGGTCGTGAAGATCACGACCGGCGAGCGCGAAGAGGGCGAGGACGAGCCTACGGCCGACGCGACGATCGCGGCCCGCTACAACCGCCGGTCGGAGCTCTCCCGCACCGTCGAGCCCCACGGCTCGCACGAGTTCAACTTCGAGCTGACCTCCGACTGAGCGCGCAGCATTGGCCGCCCAGCCAAGAGGCCGATCCACGGCGCCCGCCGCGTCGTCCGGATCGGCCCCGCGAACGATTCGTACTTTCTTCTGACTTTCACCCTCTGGACAACGACTCATGAAGACAGCCTGCCTGGCGGCCCTGGCCGCTATCCTCACCTCGCCCGCCTCCGGCGAGATCATCATCTCCGAGATCTTCTACAACCTCAGCGGCAGCGAGAGCGGCGTAACCGAGTGGGTTGAGATCACCAATACCGGCGCGTCGACTGTCGACCTCAGCGGTTGGGTCTACGGCGACGACCAGGACGCCAGCTACTCCGACCCCTTCGACGCCGGCACCGAACTCGCCGGCGGCGCCTCGGCCGTCATCACGGGCCAAGAGGCCGCCACGTTCCAGTCGATCTGGGGCGCCGGCGTCCAAGTCATTAACTTCACCGTCGCGGGCGCCAACACCGGTGTGAGCCTCGCCAACAGCGCCAGCGCGACCAACGAGACCCCCGCCATCTTCGACGCGGCCAACACGCTGGTCGACGCCGTGAACTACGAGGGCGGCACGAACGGCTGGCCCGCCGGCAACGGGGAGAGCCTCTACCTGCTCCCGAGCGGCTTCACGTCGGCCGCCAACGACCTCGGCGCCAACTGGGGCGCCTCGGCCGCGGGCGTCGACGGCGCCTTCACGGCGCTGATCGTCAACCCGGACATCGGCAACGCGAGCGCTCAGGATGTCGCCTCGCCCGGCTTCGCCGCGATCGTCCCCGAGCCGGCCGCCGCCTTGCTCGCGGTCTTGGCGATCTCGGGTCTCGCGTTCCGCCGGAGCTGAGCGAACGAACACTTCGCATCTTTCTGCACGCAGCCGCGGCGGGTCCTTGGGGTCCGCCGCGGCTTTTTCTATTGCCTCAAGATCAGCTTAGAGCGGTTTTCGAATTGGTGTGGACGAGCGGGGAAGCGATTGGCGGCGTGGCGAGGAAGCCGAAGCAGGCAATGCGGTGCATTGTCGATGCAGGCTGACGAAGCCATGACGCCGATCGCGAGCCGAGCGTCTACACCAATGAGTAAACCGCTCTAAACACGTTGATTCGCGCCACTCAACGCGCTTACTGCCAAGTCTTATAGACGGTCTTGTTTCGTCGGCTTAGTATCGGCGAGCCTTCGGGAGGGGCCCCGAACGCTCTCTATGCAGCGAGAAAGCAGCGACCATGGCCGCAACGCTCGCTGCTGAGGCGCGGAAGGCGTCTCGCAAGACGTTGAAGTCGGTGATGTCGACGTCGACTCTCCGAACGATTGGGCGACCGAATCCGAGTTGGCCCACGGCCTTGCCAACCGTATTGTCGTCCGCGCAGGATGCGCGATTTCTTGAAAGGGTGCTGCCGGTAAGGGACACCGTCCTTATTCAACGCGCATCGCCTCCCGGTCGTGCAATCCGTGCTGGGTGGCGGTCGCTCAGTCCGGTCGCGTGGCGTAGGAGGCCGATGACGAGCTGGGGAAGAACCGCTTGACCTTCGAGGGGGGGGGAGCGGTCGTGTCGTGGATCTCGAACCAAGCCTCCTGCGCCTTGGCCGTCATCGACGGGGTTGGCTTCTCTTCGACCTGCGCACGAACGGCGTCGAAAGCGGCCTCGCCGATCAGGGCGGAGTCTTGGCAAACGGCCGACATGCGGGGGAGCACCGTGTTGCGTGTGTCCCAATCGTCGAAGCCAATCACCGAAAGGTCTCCCGGCACACTGGCCCCGAGTCGCTGGGCCTCGTTGATTACACCGACAGCCACGAGCGGGTCCGCGATGAAGAGCGCCGTCGGACGATCGCTCTTGCTCAAGATCCTCCGCACAAGCGGCGAGCCGTCCATCCGGAACGGGGGCACTCGGTGGATGTCCTCCTCACGATAAACGCCCGCGGCTTCGAGCACCTCGCGGTAGGCGCCCAGTCGGTCGTTGTGGTCGCCGTCTTCACGGTCACAAGTGACGAAGCCGATTCTTTGGTGCCCGAGCGAAACAAGATGCTCTAACGCCTCACGGCTGGCGGCGCGCGAATCGGCGTAGACGAATCTTAAATCGTCGCATTCAAAGTGATCGCCGATAACGACAAGCGGCGCGCCTTCGGCCGCCATCGTGACCAGCTCAGCACGCTGCTCGACGGCCGAACGGACAACGGCGCCGCAAACCCCCTTGCGCGCGAAGAACTGCTTGAGCGATTCGCCCACACCCCGGTCGCGCGTCATGTCGAGCAACGCGAGATCGTACGGCGATCGCCGCATCGCGCGGCCAAGCCCGACGATGCAGGCCGAGTCGTAGGGCGAGCCAAGAAAAAATTGGTCGGTGTAGAGCAACGCAATACGCTCGGCGGTTCGTTTGCCCACGGTCGGCGCGTACCCCTTGGCCTCGGCCGTTTCGAGCACGCGCAGTCGCAGCTCTGGCTTCACCGTGTTGTTGCCGTTCAGCACGCGTGAAACCGTGGCTATCGAGACACCAGCTTCGCGTGCGATTTCTCTGATTGAGCCCAAAACGAGTCCTTAGGTGGCATATCGATGTAACAGTTACTTTACCTTAACCCGGAATCGACCTGCGTGCAAATAAGCATATTAATACAAAGAACAACGCTTTACACGCACTCTACGGATAGTCACAACCACCTCAGAAATTGCTTGACGAGAGCGAACCGAGCTCCTAGAACGGATAACTGTTACTTTAGTTACTTTGGTTGCTCGCTTTTTCGCAGGGTCGTTTTTGAGTCGGCCCCTATAGTTCTCCGTTGCTCTTCTCGCTTGCTGATTCTGATTCGCCTCGAACGGCCACGTTGGCCCTGAGGCTACCCAGGCTCTTCTCGGCTTCTTTGACTTTTCTGTTTCTCTTCTCAGGAGTGAACTCCATGTTCCGCGCGATCGGTTTCCTGGCTGTTACGGCTTTCGCCATGGCGAATGCCCACGCGAACCTCATCGTAAACCCCGGCTTCGAGGATCCTTCGACCGCTCCTGGTGTGGAGTACTTCGGCGCCACCGGCTGGAGCGACTTCGGCGGCGGCACTTTTACGGTCAACTCAGCGGTCGTCACGCCGAACTCGGGCGACCAGTCTCTCAAGATGTTTGGCGGCACTTCGGGCGTCTATCAAGAGTTCCCTGCGAGTCCGGGGCAGATTTGGGACGGCGGGGCCTACGTGCTGAATGACGCCGGCGATGCGATGTCGGGCGGGCAAGTGGCCGCGGTCAACATCGAATGGATCGACGGCGCCGGCGGACAGGTCGGGTTCATCAGCAATGGCGACACGATATCGACCACCCCCACGGGAGACTGGCTGCTAAGGCCCGTCAGCGGCGTCGCCCCCGCCGGCACGGCGTTGGCCCGGCTGGTGCTCATCACCGGCGACTTCAACGGCGGCGGCATGACCGGCATTGGCGGAGCGCCGAAATACGACGACGCGTTCTTCTCGTTGCGTGTCCCCGAGCCGACGTCGCTGATCCTGGCGGGCTTGGCCCTGTTTGGCGCCGCTGCATCCCGTCGCCGGAGCTGACCGTTTCGCGAGGCCATCGCCCGATCGCGTTCGTGGGGCTGCCTGACAGAGGCCCCACGACGCGACGGCCGATGCGGTCCATGCCGCCGGCGCGCGTGGCTGCATAAGCACTCATCAAGATTCTCACTCTCTTCACTACCAGACATGATGAAGGTGGCGGATATGCGTGGTTACGCCCAAAGTCGTATCGTCGTAGCTCTCGCCGCGACGCTGGTCGCGACGCTCAGCGCAGCGGCATCGGGGCAGGTGTTGCTCCATGACGACTTCGACGACTCGAACGGTCCGATCGGCGCCCAAGGCGATGGCGTTGTCGATCTTTCCGCGTACCGCGCGCCCTTTGGCGGCGAAGACTTTCTGGGCCGGACCCAGCTCCGATTCGATCTGCCGGTAGAAAACTTCGCAACCGCAGCGGGAGGCAGCTCGGACGGGCGGGTCGCGCTGATCGAGCTCGACACCTACAACCCGCTCGACCCCGGCAACGCCTTCTACGGCACGGACCTGCTGACCAAAACCAATTTCGCCCGCGCGGGCGGCCTCCGTTGGGAGGCGCGGATGAGGTTCCGCGACGGCCTGCCGGGTGGCTTGGTCGGAGCGGGGTTCCTCTACGACGTGCAGCGGCAAGACCCGCCCAACTCGGGCGTTCTGGTCCGCGACGAGATCGACCACGAGCTGCTCAGCAATGTCGCCCAAGGCCCGGCCCCCCAAAGCACGTTCACGAACGTTTGGAACGACGGCCCGTTCACGGGACCGACTTCCGGCGGCATTGGCGAGACGATCAACACGTCGTCGGTCTCGGGCGGTTTCGACCTGACCGATTTCCATGACTACCGCATCGATTGGCTGCCCGCCCGGGTCGACTACTACATCGACAACACGCTCGTCCGCCGCGAGACCGGCGTGGTCCCCGACGACCCGATGAAGTCGCACTTCAACCTCTGGGCCCCGGACGAGGGTTTTGGCGCCGCCTTCAACAGCGGGCTGCAACCGACGGCGAACCCGGCGAACAACCAGACCTACACGCTTGAGGTCGATTCGGTCCACATCGAGCGGCTCAGCACGAACGCGACCGAGCTGCTCTCGGACGGCGGCTTCGAGAACACGTTCGAGCTGCCTTCGGTTTCCGGGAACGGGCCTCCGCCGACGTTCGACTCCGCCACGGGGACAGGAGAATGGGTCGCCTTTAACAACGCTTACATCGACTTCGGCGAGTCGGTCGCGCCGGCCGAGGGGTTCAACGGCCTGAAGGTTTACGGCCCGTTCAAACCGACCTTCGACGCCTCGGGCGTTTGGCAGAACATCGCGGCGGCCGAGGGACAAGAGTTTCGCGCGTCGGTCATGGCGCAATCGCCGAGCGGTGACTCGATCGCCACGAACGGCGACGACCAGGTGCGCTACACCACCCTGAACCTCTCCTTCCACGACTCGGCGGGCGCCGTGCTCAAGGAATTCGCGGCCAACCCGGATTCGGCCAACGCCAACGGCAAAGAGACCCCCATCTTCGACAGCCGCGACGGCAACCTGCCGAGCATTCAGGACGAGTGGATCGAGTACACCGTCGACGCCATCGCCCCAACGGGGACCTCGTTCGTGCGCTACAACTTGTTCTTCGTCCAGGACGGCAATTTCGGTCCGGGGGCGGTGCACTTCGACGAGGCCTCGCTCTTGCTGCTCGACCCGATCGCCCCGCTCGGGGTGGCCGGTGACTACAACGACAACGGCGTGGTCGACGCCGCCGATTTCACCGTTTGGCGAGACGCGCGGGACAGCGGCGTCACGCTGCCGAACGACCCGATCGGCGGGACCATCGGCGCCGCCCAGTACGACCAATGGGTCAACAATTTCGGCATGGTCGCCGGCACGCCTGCGAACGCCGTTCCCGAGCCGGCGACGTTGGCTTGTCTCCTCGGCGGACTTCTATTATTCGGCGCGCTACGACGCCCTTGAGCGTTGGCGCCCGGTGCGGAAGAAACACCTTTTTACGGAGCAGTATCCCGATGCGGACTCCCCCCCTCCCGAATCGCCAAGGCGGTTTTACGCTCGTCGAACTGCTGGTCGTGATCGCGATCATTGGCATCCTCGTCGCCCTCCTGCTCCCCGCGGTGCAATCGGCTCGCGAGGCCGCCCGGCGGATGAGCTGCGGGAACAAGGAGAAGAACCTGGCGTTGGCCTGCTTGAACTACCACGACGCTCAGTCGCATTTCCCCGAGAGTTCGGGCTACTACGGCACGTTCGACGGCCAAGAGGGCCGTGGCTCGGCGGCGGGATGGATCTTGCACGTGCTGCCGTACATCGAAGAGCAGCCGCTCTACGACCAATTCGAAGCGGGGGGCGCCTTCGATGGCGTTTACGTGCTCGGCCAATGCCGTGCGCCCGCGCCCGGCAAGGGGCTGGCGTCGAAGGTGGGCGACGTCAGCGTGCCGGAGTTGATGAGGACCCAGCTCGAGATGCTGCAATGCCCCTCGGACGAATCGGTCCTCCAACTCTCCGGCCAGCAGTACGGCTGGCCGTCGTGCGACGTCGCCACGACGAGCTACAAGGGCGTTCTCGGCGACAGCGTGATCGGCGAGACCAACGGGACGACCTTCACCAACGCCGCGTCGCAATACCCGAGCGGGATCTACGACAAGCCGCCCGAGCCCTACACGACCCAGTATGATTGCCACCGCGACACCCGCTGCCGGGGCATCTTCTTTCGCCAGTCGTGGCGCCGGCCGGTGAAGATCTCGACCGTGACCGATGGCACGAGCAAGACTTTCTTGATCGGCGAGGACGTGCCGGCCTACAACTACCACTCGGCGGCCTTCTACTCCGACGGCGATTGGGGCAGCGGCAACACGCCGCTGAACAACCTGATGAGCCTCCCGCCAGGCACGGTCGATCCGGCCTTCTGGTGGGAGCAGAGAGGGTTCCGCAGCAAGCACGTAGGCGGCGCCAATTTCGCTCTTGTTGACGGCTCGGTTCGGTTTGTCACCGACGGGGTCGACAACGTCCTGTACCGCGTCAGCTGCACCCGCAACGGCGGTGAATCGATCAGCGCCAGCTTGTGAGACGCGTTCGTTCGAGCGCGAGCCTTGCCGGCCGCGCCGCCGGTTTCCAGACGCCCCATCACTCGCGGCGCCAAACGCCCCCCCGAGATCCTAGCAAGGCGACTCTCATGCATCGATTCACGAATCGATTTGCCCTCATCGTGGCGACCCTCGCGGTTGCGTCTTCCGGATGCAACGAACGAACCGCGACGGTTTCGGGCGTTGTCCAGCTCGACGGCTCGGCGATGAAGATCGGCGAGGGCCAGCGGGGCATGGTGATCTTCCGTCCGGTCGCCGGCGGAGCCACCTGCACAAGCCTGATTACGCCGGCGGGAGGGTACAGCGTCGCCACCGGCTCTTCGGCCGGCTTGGCGCCGGGCGACTACCTCGTTTCGGTACGGGTGATCGAGCTCGTGCCCGGTTCCGAGGGCGAGGGGGCGAGCGGCAAGCCGATCACGCCCGCCGTTTACTCCGACCCGTTGACCTCGGGCCTCCTTTTCACGGTGGTCAACGGCGTGAACAAGATCGTCATCGATCTCGATTCCTCCGCGGGCCCGGCGGTCACGCCCACGCCACCCAAGAACGAAGCCAACCTTGAAGAAGCCGGCCCTGAAGAAGCGGGGGGAGCGGAAGAAGAGGAGGCAGACGCCCCTCAAGAGAGCGACGCCGCCACGCCTGAACCTACAACCGACGAACCTACAACCGACGAACCTACAACCGACGAACCTACAACCGACGAACCTGCGACCGATGAGACGCCCTCGCCGGATACCGGTGCTGCGGCCGACGACGCGACCGCCAAAGAGAACGCGGTTCCACTAAGCCCCGAGGCCCAGGGGGGAGAACAAACGTGAACGAAAAGCTTCAACCTCGCGGGCCGATGATCATCGCGGCCGCTTTGCTCACGCTGCTCTTCTGCCAAGGTTGCGGCAACGGCCTCGCCTCGGTGAGCGGCACGGTCACTCTCGACGGCGCCCCGCTCAAAGGCGGGGGCGACACGCGGGCGACGATATACCTTTACCCCGAGGGCGGCACGGGGGCGCCAGCCGTGGGGCTTCTCGACGAGAACGGCGAGTACACGGTGACTACCGGCACTCAGAACGGGGTGATGCCGGGGCCCTACCTGGTCACGATCTCCGCCTCGCAGCTCATCGGCGAAGACATCCCGGGCGTGCCCCGCTCGGCGAGGAGGTTAACGCCAGCCAGGTACGCCGACCCCAATGGTTCGAATTTCCGCGTGGACGTCGAATCGGGATCCAACGTGTACGACTTCGCCCTCGATGCGGATTGAGAAGCAGCCTTGAAGAGTGTTCTTACGCACGGCGGCGCCCATCGACGCCCTAGGCTCTTCCCAGCCCTCGTAGCGCTGGCTGCAGCGGCGTGCGCGTTCGCCCCGGGCCGTGTGGCGGCCGACGCGCCCGAGTGGAGCCTGGCCTGGGAGGACGGTTTCGAGTCGTTCGACAGCGGGCGATGGAACGCGGCAACCAGCTACAGGCCAACGAACAACTCGCTGCACGCTTATCTGCCGTCGCAGGTGAGCGTCGACGCGGGTGAGCTGGTGATCATTTCGGAGAACGAACCCGCCGGCTCGCTGCTCTACCGCTCGGGACTGATCGAGTCGCGATCGGCGCAGCGTTACGGGCGCTGGGAGGTGCGCGCCAAGCTGCCCGTGTCGACCGGCATGTGGCCCGCCATCTGGCTGTTGCCCGACACATCGGCTCACCCGTGGCCGAGCGGCGGGGAGATCGACATCATGGAGAACCGCGGCAACCAGCCGACCCGCACGAGCAGCGCGTTCCACTACGGGACCAACCCGCCCTATTTCCATGACTACGTTTACAGCGAGCAGCAGACCGCGACGATCAGCGGGCAAACCACGCGCTACGACCAGGGCTTCCACACCTACGCGGTCGACTGGACCCCGAGCTACCTCCGGTTCTACGTCGACGGGGTGAACCACTACACGGTCCACGACGAGGACATCGGCGGGTTCCTCTCGGGCAGCACGCAACCGATGCGGTTGGTGATCAACACGGCGGTCGGCGGCGACTTCCTCCCGAACCCGAACGCCTCGACCGTTTGGCCCCAGGAGTTCCGGGTCGACTCGGTGCGGGTCTTCGAGGCGACGGGCGCCCCGGGCGTCGTCGACTTCACCAACGGCGGCTTCGAGGCCAACGGCGACTTTGAGACCGAGGGCGGCTTGTCGGGTTGGAGCGTGTTCGGCAACGACTTGCCCGGCAATCCGAATGTCCGCGTCGCGGACGAGGCGGTCCGCTCGGGGACCGCCAGCCTCAAGGTGTTCGGCTCGTACCGCGAGGGGCTCAACCACTCGGGCGTCGCCCAAGGCGTGACGGTCCAGCCGGGAGATGAGATCCTCGCCGAACTCCACGCGCTGGTCCGGTCGGCGGACGCCTTGGCCGGCGCCAACCGGGTGGCGATGAAGATCGACTTCTACAGCGAGTACGGGGCGAAGCACGGCGGCGACGCGATGCTCAGCGAGCACACGCAATGGTTCGCCGACGCCGCGACGCCCACCGACCTGTGGTCGAAGCACGCGATGCAAGTCGTCGCGCCCGACGGCGCCGAAGAAGCGCGGCTCTCGATCGTCTTCGAGCAGCCCGCTTACGACGGCGGAGCGATCCACGTCGACAACCTGCTGTTCGGCAAACGCTTGGCCGAGCCTTTGGGCGACTACAACTCCGACGGCAAGGTGGACGCCGCCGACTTCACCGTCTGGCGTGACAGCCGTGGCGCAACAGGCGCGGGCCTGGCCGCCGACGGCAACGGCGACAACCGGGTCGACGACGCCGACTACGATCTGTGGGTCAGCACCTTTGGTCAATCGAAGAACGAAACGCCGGCCACTGTGAACGCGCCCGAACCGAGCGCCCTGGGGTGCGCCCTGACGTTGCTCGCGGCGATCGGTGGGCGATCGCCCGGTCGGCCTTCCCGCTGAGCTCGCCCCGTGCCCAGGGCGCTTGTCTTTAGGGTTTTGCGACGCGCTCAAGCGTCGCTCGACGCCGCTCAGGGCCTGCCCCGGCCGGCCCCCCTGCCCTGCAGCCAGCGACTCTCTGCTCGGGCCCACTTTCGCATTAGGCCCCCTTTTCGAGTATCTTTGAGGCGACCCATCAGGCCAACTTGCGGCCTGAACTTTTCGCCTCATTCCTATTCTCATCGCCTGGGGAGTCTGTATTTCCATGAGTCCATCACAACACCCCTCTCGGCGGCGTTTCCTGGGGCAAGCGGCGGCCGGGGCCGCGTTGCTCGCCTGCGGCTCGCGGCGGGCGCACGCCGCGCCGGGTGAGCAGCTGAGCATCGGCGTCATCGGCATGGGGTGGCGCGGCGGCGAGCTGGCCAAGACCTTCAACGCTCTGCCGGGCGTGCGTCTCGCGGCGTTGTGCGACGTTGACCGCGCGCGGCTCGACGAGGCGGGCGCCTTGTACCCCGGGGCCACTCGCTACTCGGACCACCGCGAGCTGCTGGCCGACGGGTCGATCGACGCGGTCGCCATCGCCACTTGTAACCACTGGCATTGCCTCGCCGCGATCGAGGCGTGCCAGGCGGGCAAGCACGTTTACGTCGAGAAGCCGTTGGGCCACGACCTGTGGGAGCAGCGGCAGATGATCGCCGCGGCGAGGAAGCACGACCGGATCGCCCAGATCGGCACGCAGCAGCGCAGCGACCCGATGCAGGCCGAAATCAAACGGTTCCTGCACGAGGAGCAAGGCATCGGCGCCCTGACCGGCGCGGTCGCCTGCCGCTACGGCGCCCGCAAGGCGATTGGTAAACGCGCCACGCCGCTCACACCGCCCGCCACGGTCGACTACGACCGCTGGCTCGGCCCGGCCCACGATCGGCCGATCTACCGCGACCAGCTGCATTACGATTGGCACTGGGACTGGAACACCGGCAACGGCGAGATGAGCAACTGGGGCGTCCACCTGCTGGACGACGTGCGCAATACGGTGCTCGGCGACCAGCCGCTGCCGCGCAGCGTGGCGGCCGTCGGTGGGCGGGCGGTGTGGGACGACGCCGGCCAAACGCCGAACGTCCACGCCACGCTGTTCGAGACCGACACGATCCCGGTCGTGGGCGTCGTGAGCAACCTCGAGCCGGTCGGCGGCCGCCGCGGACGGCTGCGGGAGGCGGGCGTCGACACCGGCTACGTCGTCTACGGCGAGGGGGGCCGCTACGAAGGCCGCCGCGGCGGCGGCAAAGCGTTCGACACCGACGGCAAGCTGATCCGCGAGTTCTCCGGCAACGGCGGCATGCCGACCCACTGCGCGAACTTCGTGACCGCCGTGCGGGCGGGCGACGCCTCGCTGCTCAATGCCGACGTGGAGTGTGGCCACTACTCCACGGCGTGGTGCCACCTGGCGAACGCCGCCGTGGTGGCCGGCGCACCGGGCGACGAGGGCCCCAACCCCACCTCGCTCTCACAAGACCCCCACTGGCGCCGCGTCGTCGGCGTGCTGGAGAACGACCTAGCGAAACGCGGGGTAGCGTTCGACACGCCGGTGTTCCGCGTGAGCCCGCGGCTGGCGGTCGAGGCCGAGCGTGAGCGCTTCGCGAGCGGCGCGCCGCGGGCGGCGAATGGTCACTTGGAGCACCACGGGCGGGATGGGTACCGCGTGCCGGAGATCACCTAATGATGAGCATAACTTAACTCACCATTTCACTTGCTAGGAAATCACGAATCATGGCAACTAACAGATCCACCTGTTATGCCGCCGTATTTTGCTTGGCTGGCATACTGGTTCATCCCGAGTTGGCCGCTCAGAGCTCTGACAATGATTCGTCTTCAGAACTTTTAAGAAGAATCCGTGCAGCATGGGAAAGCCGTGCGGCGAGGATCGTGAGCCTCGATCAGACGACGCACATCCGTACTGAACTCGACCGCGGCCCGTCGGGCAACCCTGCTAATAAGCTTTTCTATTCTGCCGCCATTAAGACAGCAGAGCCGCTGTACGAAACGGCCGTCTATGCTTTCCAGGATGACGCACGCTCGATTTACTGGCGCCGCAATGCAGGGTTCCAACCCAACGGTGAATTAATCGACGTTAAAAGCCGAGCGGCCGCTTGCAACGGGATGAGCTACGGAGATTACCTTGAGGATAGCGGCCTGATCCTTGGGAGCTTGCGTGACTCGATCCCCGAGCCATCGCTGATCAACAGTCACAATGTCATTACCACCACAACGCTCTGGACGGACACAGCGGCTGAGCTCGCTCGCAGCGGCATGCTGTTGGACCGTATGACAATCATGCCAGAAACTAGCAATCGCAATGTCGTAAGACTTGGTTTGCATCCGGCGATCGGAAGAAGTCGAGTGGAAGTCGATGTCGACCCCGAACGCGATTTCATTGTCTTAGCATTACGGCACTACTTTGGTAAACGTTTGTCGATGGAAGTCGAGCTGAAGTATAGGAAGGACCAGACCCAAGGAACGATCCTGAAAGGATGGACGAAGAAGTTATACAAGAAAAATGCGATAACCAAATCGGTACACCGCGCGACCGTGACCCAATGTGCTTTAAATCAAAACTTGGACCCCAGCCGATTCGAGATCGACTTCCCCGAAGGCACCCAGGTCCGTGTTTTTCGAGGGGAAGAGCTCGAAATGGAATTCCTCGTACAAGACGGCAAGATGCTTCCGTCGCATGGGCCAGAATCAACGCCTAGCACAGGTGAGTTGTATTGACAGCGCGGTCCACGGAGACAGTCGACCGAGCAATCTGCCGCTAACATTGGAGACGCGGACGGCCGATTGTCTGTGGTCGCTAGCCCAAGAGGCAAACCAGCTCGCCTGTCGTCCGCCTGCGGCGGACACCGACACGTCTCCGATCGATTTCCGCCGCTAGCAAAACGTCTTGCGGACAAGTGTCGCTGCCACCCAGACCCTGGGCGCCCGATTTCTCCCTGCCCTGCCCTCTCCGCATCAAATATGGAGGGAAAAAGCCTCAATCGCGCCGTGGGCTCGCAGGGATCTGTAAGCTCTCGAACTGGTCCGGCTTGGCCGGATCAAAACCCCCGAAGTCGTCGGCCAGCGCGTCGGCCAAGTCGAGCCCCGTGTCGCGAATGCCCTGGGCCACACACTTCGCAAGCAGCCAGCTGCCGTAGGTCGTGTGGTGCGTGTTGTCTTGGAACGCGAGATCGACGTTCGGGCCGAGCGCCTCGTACAGCTCGGCGCTCATCTTGTTCAGGTCGATCATTGCGGCGCCGGTCTCCTCGGCCACGTCGCGCACCGTCGGCGGGTAGTCGCCCAGCGACAGCCGGTCGGGGGCGGGCTTGCGCTCCAT
Organism: Pseudobythopirellula maris; assembly: GCF_007859945.1. Classification (GTDB taxonomy): domain Bacteria; phylum Planctomycetota; class Planctomycetia; order Pirellulales; family Lacipirellulaceae; genus Pseudobythopirellula; species Pseudobythopirellula maris. Next base: position 89,539 of record NZ_SJPQ01000006.1, read on the forward strand.
CGAGGTGACGAGCACCGGTGTGGCGCCCGCCGCGCGAGTCCGCTCGACGATCGACACGAGGTTCTCTCGGTACTTGGCCAAGGCGTCGTCGGCCTTGTCTTTCATGTCGTTGTGGCCGAACTGCACGAAGAGCCAGTCGCCCGGCCGGATGAGGCTGAAGATCTTGTCGAAACGCCGCGCGCCGAGCGAGCCGCGGATTGATTCGCCCGACTCGGAGTGGTTGGCCACCGCGACCGAGTTGTCGAAGAAGTAGGGAAACATCTGCCCCCAGCTGTTCCACGGCTCGAGCGGTTGGTCGGCCACCGTCGAGTCGCCCATCAGGTAAACGGTCGGGACGCCCGGGGCGGGCTCGATCGTGAGGGCCGAGACGCGCGGCGCAGGGCCGGCGAACTCGAGCGTCAGCTTCTCGTCCCAGGCCCACGCCTCCGAGCCGGTCTCGCGCGGCTTGAGCCTAACCCGCCGGTCGTCGCCGGCGATCTCGGGGCGGCGCAGGTTCACCAGGAACTCGGCGACGCCGCCCGTCTCGTCAGGCCGCCAGCCGTGGAGCTCCAGCCGCCGCAGCTCGGATTTTACCGTGAGCGGCTCGGCGCCCGCGGCGTGGACGCGGACGCGGTAGTTGCCCTCGGGCAAAGCGGCGGAAAAGTAAAACGGCTCGGCGGAGGTGCAGGCGTCGCCGGCGAGCGTGGGCGTGGCGCCCTCGGGCTCGAAGCCATAGCCTGTCGCGGGCGAATATTTGGTTGCCAGCGTGACGCCCACCGTGGACGTGGAAGCCGGCCCTTCAACTGCCGTAGCGTCCTCGAAGAAGTCGAACCGCCACACGGCGCCGTCTGTCGGTTGCTGCTTACTCGGCTTGAGATACCGGACGAGGGGAGAGCCTTCGAGGTCGCGGATCCCTTGGGCGACGCACTCGGCCACCACACGGGCGCCCGCCTCGGTGGTGTGGGTCCAGTCCTTCTCGGTGAAGTACTCGGCGCCCACTTTTTGCTCGCCGTCACGCTCGAAACGCCGGGCCGTGATCTCGTTGAGGTCAATATACGGCGCGCCGGCCTGCTCGGCCGCCTGCTTGGCCCACAGGCCGTAGTCTTTGTCGGCCCGCAGGACTTGCCCGTCACTCCAGCGGTCGCGGGGGATCGGTGAGAGCACGATCGCCGTGGCGCCGCGGGCCTGAGCGTCGGCGATGTAACGCCGCAGGTACCAGCCGTAGCTGTGGACCGTCTCGCTCTTGCCCGTCATCTCGACGACGCCGTCGACCGACTCGTCGCCGGCGCCCTTGAGCGACGCCCGCGGGCGGTCGCTGTCGAACATCTTGCCGCCGTCGTTGTGGCCGAACTGCATGAGGACAAAGTCGCCCGGGCGGAGCCGCGCGAGCGACTTCTCCCACAACCCCTCGGTCAGGTAGGTGCGGCTGCTGCGGCCGCCGAGGGCGCGGTTCTCGATGTCGATCTTCGAAGTGTCGAACCGCTCGGCGATCACCTGCCCCCAACCCCACAGGCCGCGGTCGCCGCGGCCGCTGCCGTTCTTCACGGTCGAGTCGCCCACGAGCACCAGCCGCGGCTTGGGCGGCGCATCTGGCCTGGCGCCTTCGGCCGGGGTGCTCGCCCGCGCGGCGGGAGCGGCCCAAGCGGCTCCGCCCAACAGGGCCCCAGCGAAGAGAAGAAAGCAACAGCGCGACGGTTGGCTTGCAGACATGCGTGGCCTATCCCCTGCGATTGATCTATGGCGAGAAGAGCGCGCCCGGCGGGGCGCCGCGTCTCATGATAGCCAAGATTGAGCGCCGGGGGCGCCGCTGGCGGAAGGCTCAGATCTTGCGCATCAACACGCCGCTGAACCGGTGCAGCTGGCCGATCACCGCGCGGTCGATCAGCCGCACGAGCAGCCGCACGCGGGCGAGCGGGGTCCGCTTGAAGACCATCACGAGATACTCGCTCTCGAACGGCTCGGTGTGCAACAGCCCCACGCCGCTCGGCGCAAGGTCGCAGGTGACCATCGAGACCGCGTCGCCATTGGGCACACCGTGCTCGTCACACGGGGCAACCAGCACCTCGGTCGTGAGCGGGTAACGCCCTTCGCGACGTCGGCTGATGACCGGGCTCTCGAGCGCATCGAGCAAGAAGCTCAACCCGCCCGAAGCGTCGGCGTTCTCATCAGACGAACGGTTGTCGGGCCGCGGCGGCGGCTCGGGCGGGTTGCGGAGGATGCGTGCGGCCATCGGCTCAAGCGTTGCTACAGGCGGACTGATCGTGATTGGCTTGCTGTTCTGCTAAAATATGGCCTATTACGGTGAGCAGGGCCTCGAAACAATCGCGTGCGGACATCCGAAAAGCCATCGGCAGCCGTTCCAACCGGCGCCACCCGGCCCACGTTCGCCGAGCCGCCGCACGACCCACGCGACCCGACGATTGACGCCTTTCGGGCGGGTCTGCCACGATGGCGTTTTCGCGGCTCACTTTGCCCCCGCTCATTCCGCTCAACCGAACAGGCTCCCTACGACGATGCCCGCGATGACCGAAGAGGCCTTGCTGCTCGACGACCTCTCGGCCACCGGCGCCGATTTTCACCGTCGCGGCTGGTCGCTCGCCACGAGCAGCAACTTCAGCGTCCGCGTCGGCGACGACCCGCTCGAGTTGATGATCACCAAGAGCGGCAAGGACAAGGGCCGGCTCGGGCGTGAGGATTACGTGCGGGTTGGCGTCGACGGCCGCCCCACTGAGTCAGGCGCCGCCAAATCGTCGGCCGAGACCATGCTGCACGTGGTGCTGGCCGACGCCGCCGGGGCCGGCTCGGTGCTCCACACCCACTCGGTGTGGGACGCCGCCACGGGCGAGCGCGGCCTCGAGGCGGGCGGGGTGGAGATCGCCGGCTACGAGATGCTCAAGGGCCTCGACGGGATCGCCACGCACGACACGGCGAAATGGATCGACGTGTTCCCCAACACGCAAGACATCCCCCGGCTGGCCGAGGAGGTGCGGGCGCGGCTCGCCGACCCCCAACGGCCGATGCAACACGGCTTCCTCATCCACCGCCACGGGCTGTATGCTTGGGGGGCCGACATCGCCGCCGCCCGGCGGCACATCGAGGCCTTTCAGTACCTGTTCGAATGCGAAGCGCGCCGCCTCGCCGCCTGTTCCTGACTCCCATTCCTTCTCAGCAGAGCCCCGCCATGGCCACCGTACGCGTCGCCGGTACCGACACCGCCGTGAGCGACCCCGAGCAGGTCGCCGAGCTGCTCGCCCCGCTGGGCATCTGGCACGAGTGCTGGCCCGTCGAAGGCCGCATCGGCCCGGACGCCACCGACGCCGAGATCTTGGACGCCTACGCCCCCGAGATCGAGCGGCTCAAAGAGCGCGGCGGCTACGTCACGGCCGACGTGATCAACGTCACTCCGGAGACTCCCGGGCTCGACACCTTGATCGCCAAGTTCGACAAGGAGCACACCCACAGCGAAGACGAGGTGCGGTTCACGGTCCGCGGCCACGGCGTGTTCTGGGTCAACCCGGGCGACGGCTCGCCGGTGCTGGCGATCGACGTGACGGCGGGCGACCTGATCAACGTGCCGGCCGGCACGCGGCACTGGTTCCACCTCTGCAGCGACCGCACGATCCGCTGCATCCGCCTGTTCGAAGACGCCACGGGCTGGACCCCCGAGTACCTCGAGGACCACGTCCACGAGGGCCACGCCCCGGTCTGCTGGGGGCCGCGTTACGTGGAGGGAAGCGACGGGGCCGACATCAAACCGGCCGTCGAGATCTAGCGTTTGACCAATGACCAATGACCAATGAAGGGGTAACTCACCTGCCTTATTGGTCATTGGGGCTTGGTCATTTGAATTCCTACCTGACTCTCACCCTCGAATAGATACTTGATCAAGTTTTGCGGCCACGGCCTGCTGCTCGACATCGAGGGGACCACCTCGGCCGTGGCGTACGTCTACGACGTGATGTTCCCCTACGCCCGCCGTGAGCTGGGCGCCTACCTTGTTAAGCACGGCAAAGACGATGCCCTTGTCCCGGTGCTCGACCAGATCGCCCGCGACGCCGGCGCCGCGGGCTATGCCGAGTGGACCGCCGGCGACGAGCGGCCGCTCGACCGCGTCCGCGACGAAGTCGTCCGCCTGATGGACGGCGACATCAAGGCCACCGGCCTCAAGCAGCTGCAAGGCGTGATCTGGGAAGACGGCTTCAAGAGCGGCGAGCTCAAGGCGCACGTTTACCCAGACGTCGCCCCGGCGATCGACCAATGGCGCGACACGGGCCGCGACGTACGGATCTACTCCTCCGGAAGCATCCACGCCCAGCGGTTGTTCTTTGCCCACAGCGAAGCGGGCGACCTGACGCCCCACTTCTCGGGCCACTACGACACGACGACCGGCCCCAAACGCGAAGCGGCCAGCTACGCGGCGATTCTCCAGGACTGGGGCCTCGCCCCCGGCGAGGTGCTGTTCCTCAGCGACGTGGTCGCCGAACTCGACGCCGCCGCCGAGGCGGGCCTAGCAACGGCGCTAGTCGTGCGGCCGGGCAACGCCCCGGTCGAGCCGGGGCACGGGCACGCCGAGATCGCATCGTTCAGCGAGATCACGCTCGCTTAGCGAGTCGGGGACGGAGCCGTACCTAGGTGCAAGATCCGTCACGGCCATCGCCCTGAAGAGCCGAGGCAGTGAGGGCTTGCGCCGGAAAGAGTACGCCCGTCCGATTAGCCTCGGAACGTGCTGTTTTGGGGCATTTCGTGTGACCGCCCACATTCGGCTACTTCCGCAAGGTAAGGCTCTCAGGGGGTCACTCATTTGTACTTAGCGGCCTCTGCTAGAATGCGTCGAACGATGAAGCCTCTGCCGATTCGATCACTCCGAAATCCACGTCGGTCGTTTGGACCTCAGCGTCTTCGCGAGCCGGCGCCGAGCCCGAGGTTGGTCCAACCGACGCAGGTAACGCCCCCGCTCCTTTACGCATTATTCACGCCATTTTTCTCGGCGGCGCTACCCACGGGGGGGGGGGGCGCTTGGTTATACTCTCGGGGACCATCAAT